>CALHTA010000135.1 GCA_938038645.1 uncultured Thiotrichaceae bacterium | reverse complement strand
ATTGTCGGTATGAAACCGAGTCGCGGCATTCTTTCGCTTAAGGGAGTCTACCCACTTTCCCACAGCTGTGATGCACCGGGTCCATTAGGGGTAGACGTAGATAGCTGCTTTTTATTGTATGAATTAATGCAAGACAAGGCGTTTGAAAAGCTGCCAACTTTAGCTACATCAAATGCGGAGGAACTTCATTTATTAATCCCTGAGGGGATTGTAATGCAGGATCTTGACGCTGAAGTGTCGAAAGCTTTTGAAGCATCCGTTGAAAAGCTCAAGGCAGCAGGGATTAAAATATCGCGCCAGCCCATTGAAGCTATCGAGCAAAGCGTTGATATGTTTTTTAACCGCAATACCGTCATTTATGAAGCATGGCATTTACACAAAGAACTCATGGAGAATCATGGCGACGATTATGACCCTTATGTTTACCAACGGGTATTAAGTGGTAAGGCAATCACAAAAAATGAACAAGAAACACGCTATGCAGAAAAAGCGGGCATCGTGAAGCGGTTTAACCAGATTATGTCGTCTCTTAATATTGATGCATTAATCTACCCAACGGTTCCTTGTATTCCCCCTCAGGTAGCTGAAACTGATGACCCAAATAACATTGGTCTGGTGAACTTACGCTGCTTACGCAATACCTCTTCGGTTAATTATGTAGATGGCTGTGCGATTAGCTTACCCTGTCATAAAGAAGGCGAAGCACCTGTTGGGCTAATGCTCAGTAGCGTGAATGGCGATGATGACCGGTTACTATCTCTTGCAGCAACAGTTGAAAGCATTCTTCAACCAACCTAGTGACTGTGTTTTTTTATTCCCACACTAAAAGTAGCTGACAAGGCACTTTTAATTCTGACGGGTTATCATTGATAGATAATGAATAACTCAAAGATTAAATAAATGAAACAACCAGACATTTACGGCGACACAAGCCGTATCATTGAAATGGCATGGGAAGACCGTACGCCGTTTGAAGCAATCAAGGCCCAGTTTGGGCTGTCTGAACCACAAGTTATTCAACTGATGCGCAAAGAAATGAAAGCATCTAGTTTTAGAATGTGGCGAAAACGCGTTAGTGGGCGCAAAACAAAACACATTTCACAGCGCGGCTTTGAAGTAGGCCGTTTTGTCTGCCCTACTCAACGACTACGGTAGCAACCTCAGCTTAGTATTGTTCGAAGCATTCACGTGATATCAGAAAAAATTATTAAATACACGGATGAATGATATTATCTTTTCTCAATCAATTAGCGACCCAATTTGCTAATACAATTTAGGAAAGACTAAGAAACATGTTAAGCCATATATTTCTGCGCGACTTTGCCATCATTGAAACACTCGACCTCGAATTAGAAGCTGGCATGACCGCGTTAACCGGCGAAACTGGGGCCGGAAAGTCTATCCTGATTGATGCCATAGGCTTGGTTTTGGGAGACCGTGCCGATAGCGGCGTGGTTCGTCACGGTGCAGAAAAAACAGAAATCACATTGACCATCGATATTTCTGATACGCCCAATGCGCTGACTTGGCTTCAGGAAAATGACCTTGATGAAGATGAGCAATGTATTTTGCGACGAGTTATCACGAGCACTGGGAAATCTCGCGCATGGATAAATGGTTCACCAGCTAACTTGTCGATGCTGCGCCAGCTTGGCGAGCAGCTGGTCGATATTCACGGTCAACATGAACACCAATCCTTGATGAAAAAAGAAATGCAGCGTCAGCTGATTGATGATTATGCTGACAACAGCACCTTAGTTTCTGGCCTAGTGGCACGCTATGAAGCTTGGAAAACGCTGCAAGATAAACTCGATCAGTTACAAAACCAAAGCAGTGATCATCAAGCACAAATTGATTTATTAAGCTTTCAGACTCAAGAATTAGAAGCGCTTCAATTAGTTGAGGGAGAATATCCTCAACTTGATGAAGAGCATTCTCGTTTGTCGAACGCGGGTGAACTGTTGCAAACGGCTTCGTCCGGAGTCCAGCAACTCTACGCAGAGAAACATTCCGTTTACTCCGTGCTAAGTAGTCTAATAAATGAAATGAGCCAGTTATCCTCTATCGACAGTGCGTTTAATGAGCCGGTCGCGATGTTGACTGAGGCACAAATTCAAGTGGAAGAAGTCAGCAGCATGATGCGTCACTACCAAGACTCTTTAGAGCTTGATCCGCAGCGTCTTAAGTTTGTTGAAAACCGTATTGCACAGCTACACCAGATGTCTAAAAAGCATATGATCTCTCCTGAAGATCTTGTCGTGAAGTATCAAACGCTTTGCGATAGTTTAAGTGCTTTAAGTGGCGATGATTATGACTTAGATGCCCTTAACGAAAAACTCGATAAAGCCAAAGACAGTTATTTAGCCCAAGCTGAAAAACTGCACAAATCGCGACAGAAGTCGGCCAAACAACTTGGGCAAGGTGTGTCATTAGCCATGCAACAATTAGGGATGGATGGGGGTGTTTTTGAAATTAAATGTGCATTCGACAAAGCCAATAAATTTACGACTCATGGCTTAGATGATATTGAATTTCAAGTGAGCGCCAATCCGGGTCAACCACTAAAGTCATTAGTAAAAGTTGCTTCAGGCGGTGAGCTGTCACGAATCTCATTGGCTATTCAAATGATAGCTGCCCAAAAAGTCACCCTGCCTGCACTCATATTTGATGAGGTGGACACAGGCATAGGTGGTGGAACCGCTGAAGTAGTGGGTCAGCAGCTACGAAAGCTGGGTCAGAATCGACAGGTACTGTGTGTAACCCATTTACCTCAGGTCGCCTCTCAAGCCCATCAGCACTATAAAGTGACTAAAATTAAAGGCGAAACCAGCACTAGCACCGGTATGTTGACACTTGAGAATGAAGATCGTGTAGAAGAGATTGCCCGTATGATGGGCGGGATTGAAATTACCGAATCCACTAGGGCTCTTGCTCGCGAAATGTTGCAGAGCCCAGAGTAGTTGTTACTTTTTTACGACGTCGAGCATATTCTTAAACGACTTTCTAGACTGCTCCAGAACCGCTTCTTTAACTTGCATGCCTGACTTTGCAGTAGTGTCGTACAGAACTACCACTGCAGGGGCTTCTTTGCCTTTAGCTAGCGTTGAATCTTTATCGAGATAATCTAAGATACCGTCGTTATCGCTATCTTTAGTACCGCCTTCTGCACGCGTTAATAGATTATCTCCATCATCATTGGCATCCTGATAATTAGGTACACCATCTTTATCGGTGTCGTCGTTTTTTGCCGTGCCGTTTTGATCAATATCCTCAAGTCTTGTAAGGATGCCGTCATTGTCATCATCTTTATCCAAGGCATCAATTATTCCATCTCGGTCACTGTCTAGTGGCTGCTTTATATTTTCGCCCACCTCCGACAAGTCATCCACGCCATCAGCATCACTATCGAAGTACATAGGATTTGTTCCCAGCGCTAACTCTACGCTGTTGGGTAAGCCATCCTTATCAGTGTCAGCGATAACTTTGGCCGGTTGGGCTTTCGGCTTTACCGCTTGCTTGGGCAATTTAGCTTTGGACTTCGCTAATTTCTGATCAGCTTTGAGTGATTGAATTTGAGCGGCATTAAGTTGCTTTGGAACGGCAGGTTGATTTTTATGCTTTATGTCAATGGGCTTTGTCGGGCTTGCCACTGCGGTTTGGATCTGATTCTGAGGCTTTTTAGCGATAGTCTTGGTTTGTTGTGATTTTTTTTTTGTAGAAACCACTCGTTTAACCGATTTATCTAAAAAAGAAACGATATGCTGATCGACAAATAATGACTTAATTTCATCTGTTACATCCTTACCCTGAAGGCTTAGACCAACCTCGTCCCTATCAGAAATGCCATCGTTATCAGAGTCGAGATCTAAATAATTAGCAATACCATCGCCATCTGAGTCCTCTTTTCCTTCAAGAAAGTTCGGTATCCCATCACCGTCTTCATCGCCGTGAGGTAACACAATTCTTCTGCTTACCGGGCCAATCAACTGCTTTAAATCCTGTTCAATACGGTTAGTTGCTTTTGGGCCGACTGGATATTGCAGCGTTTGATTTAACTGAAATTTGCTATCTGCAAATACCGGCATGACATAAAAGCCCAGCGCAAACAGTACTACACCCGCTGCCGCAATCGTTGCCATGGTTGCAAAAAAACTGGCAATCCTATTGATAATAAGGAAGAAATATTTAGTGCTAGAAACCGAATGATTCACTGTTTACCCCATTTTGCAACGAGCCTAAGACTCTGGTTGCTTGTTTTTATTATTGGTTAATAATATTGCATTTTCAGATCACAGAATCAAGTTAAATTACCTCTTATCTGGAAATTACAGCAGCTGATTACTCATATTAAACAGTCGATCGTATTCTTTAATCGCAAATCGATCCGTCATGCCAGCAACATAATCCGCGACTACCCTAGCATAATCAGCCTCACTTTCACTCTTTTTCGCTTTGCTTGCATAAGCTTGGTGCTCTGGCGGCAAAAGCTTTGCATCGTTAATAAATGCGTCAAATAATGCTTCTGTGATTTGATGAGCCTTGCGAGTCATCCTGTAAACTTGGTGATGAAAATATAAGTTTTCCCGTAGGAATTTTTTCATTAAACGGCTCTGAGCAAACATCTCATCGCTAAAACGAATCAGTGTTTCGTTTTGCGCACGAACATCATCAATGGTTACCACGCCCGCCGCAGTAATGTTCTGCTGACTGGTTTGAATTAAGTCCGTGACTTGGCTTCCTATCATTTGACGAATCGTTTCATGCACGCTTTTATTATCATCAAGATCAGGGTACTTCCACTTCACTTGATCATAATATTCAGCGAACAACCTGACTTCACGAAGCTGCTCAATACTAATGAGTCCTGAGCGTATACCATCATCAATGTCATGATTATTATAGGCTACCTGATCAGCAATATTCGTCAGCTGTGCTTCCAAACTTGGCTGCGTTTTATCAATGAAACGCTGGCCTACATCCCCAAGCATTTGAGCATTTTTTAACGCACAATGCTTAAGTACGCCTTCTCGAGTTTCAAAGGTCAGGTTGAGACCTTGAAACTCGGCATACTTATTTTCTAGATGATCAACGACACGCAACGATTGTAGGTTATGCTCGAAACCGCCGTATGGCTTCATACAAGCATTGAGTGCGTCCTGCCCCGCATGTCCAAAGGGTGTGTGACCTAAGTCATGCGCTAGCGCTATTGCTTCGGTGAGATCTTCATTCAACCCTAAAGTGCGAGCAATCGATCGCGCAATTTGCGCCACTTCAATCGAATGTGTCAGGCGCGTACGATATAAATCGCCTTCATGATTTACAAAGACTTGCGTTTTGTATTCAAGACGGCGAAAACCAGTTGAATGAATTATGCGATCTCTATCGCGCTGATATTCTGTACGATAGGTTGGCGAAGGTTCCACATACTGGCGGCCTCGGCTCGTTTCAACACTAGCAGCATAACTTGCGATCACTTGCGCTCCAGTACTGCTTGAAGGGCTGCAGGATCATAGTCATTACTAAGAACCGCCTTACCCATTTTTTTCAATAACACTAAGTTCATGACACCATCTTGCACTTTTTTATCACGAGACATGTGCTGATTATATTCTGTAGCTGAAAGATCACTTGGCGGGGCAATTGGCAAATTCGCTAAAGATAATATTCGTTTTATTTCCTCAACATCACTGTGTTCAAGCCAGCCCATTTTTTGAGACAATTCTGCTGCCATCACAGTCCCCGCTGACACTGCTTCGCCATGTAACCAATTTCCATAGCCCATCCCAGTCTCAATGGCATGACCAAACGTGTGCCCTAGGTTTAGCAAAGCACGCTGCCCCTGCTCTCGCTCATCATCAGCCACCACTTCAGCTTTGTGCTGACAGGAACGGAATATGGCATAGGCCAACGCCTCAGGGTTGCGAGACATCAATAACGACATATTGTCAGTTAACCATGTGAGGAAATCAGTATCACGAATCAGACCATACTTAATGACTTCGGCCATACCTGCGCTAAATTCACGGTCATTTAAAGTGCTTAATGTATCCGTATCAATAACCACGCACTGCGGCTGATGAAACGCACCCACCATGTTTTTCCCTAGCGGGTGATTAATGCCCGTTTTCCCACCAACGGAAGAATCAACCATTGAGAGCAATGTCGTCGGGACTTGAATAAAATTGATACCACGCTGATAACTTGCTGCTGCAAAGCCACCCATGTCGCCGACAACCCCTCCCCCTAAGGCGAGCAAGGTGGTTCGCCGATCACAGCCACTTTCCAGCATGCCAGTAAAGATTTGATTCAAAACTTCGAGGGTTTTAAATTTCTCACCATCGGGCAGAATGACTTGGCTACTTTTCAAACCTTCCAAATTAGCCTTTAGCGGTTGCAGATAAAGCGGTGCAATCGTTTCGTTACTCACTGTAATGACACTACTACCCTGAATGAACGGGGTGAATAATTCAGTTCGTTTGAGTAAACCTGACCCTATGTAAATCGGGTAACTTCGATCACCTAAATCAACGGTCAGCGTTTGCATTTCTTCTTTCCTTTTTTATCGCTTGTTCAATACGATGTAATACAACACCCACTTTTTGATTAGCGGTTCGAATCACTATATCTGATGCGCTTAGATAGGTTGGCTCTCGAGCCTGGAGCAAATCTCGAAGCGTTTGTAAGGGGTTTTCTGTTTGCATCAAAGGTCGAACTTTATCGTGCTTAATTCGCGTAAAAAGCTTTTCAGCAGAGGCTCTTAAATATACCAATTGCCCATTTCGTTTAATAATGTCGACATTTTCTTGTCGCATTAAACTGCCGCCACCGGTCGCGATGACACAACCTTCATTTTCACTAAGTTCCTCGAGTACTTGTGTTTCTCTGTCGCGAAAGCCTTCCTCACCTTCAATTTCAAAAATAGTGGCAATCGGAACCCCTGTACGTTGAACGATGACGCGATCTGAATCATAAAAATCCATTTTCAAACGACGCGCCAACTGTTTCCCCACCGTCGATTTTCCGGCGCCCATCAGGCCGACTAAATATATATTTTTTCTCACGGACTGATCCGCCACTTAATAATGATTATGCGTCTATTCTAAACGCTCTACAATTTGATTGCATTGCATTTTGAAAGTAACAAAAAAGGAGCCACAAGGGCTCCTTTAAGACTAAGCAAGTTAGTGAGGCTTTAATTCATAATTTTAGGCGTAACAAAAATTAACAACTCACGCTTGTTAGTGCTTTTAACGTTTTTCTGGAATAACTTTCCAAGATAAGGAAGGTCGCTTAGCACTGGTACTTTTGTCGTGTCATTATTATTAGTTTCTTCGTGAACACCACCCAATACAACTGTCTGACCATTATCAACTAACACCTGTGTATTGATCTCACGAGTATTGATACTAGGCACGCCTGAGTACACTGAACCTACTGTATCCTGGTTCACTTTCAGGTCCATGATCACATGCTCATCTGGCGTAACCTGTGGTGTAACTTCTAAACTAAGCACAGCTTTCTTGAATGAAACGCTGGTTGCACCGCTTGAACTAGCCTGCAAGTAAGGAATCTCAACACCCTGCTCGATCAAAGCCTTTTTCTTATCTGCCGTGACTACACGTGGAGAAGAAACGATGTCACCCTTACTTTCAGCTTGCAGCGCCGACAGCTCAAGGTCTAGTAAATAATCTTTAGCCAACAACGAGAATCCTAGAGACCCTGCTGCACCAACCACCGGAAGATTTACATTTAATCTATCACCTAAGCTAGGAACTCCAACATCTGAACCACTGGCTAGTTCACTTGCGATCGATCCAGTAGATTCAGAAGAGCCTGATGTAATACCACCGCTACTTCCGATTTTAGTGACACCAAACCTAGCACCAAGCTCTTTACCGAAAGTGTCGCTTGCAATAACGATTCTTGCTTCAACCGACACCTGACGAACCGGAACATCAAGGCTCTTAACCATGTTACGTACTTCATCAACTCGGGAAACTGTATCCTGAACTAACAATGTATTGGTTCTGGCATCCACAGAAACGCTTCCTCTATCAGAAAGCATTGAACCGCTTCCATTGCGCTGATCGGCCGTGTTTTTCTGAATCAGCTTGATCATTTCTTCAGCTTTCGCGAAGTTGACCGCGATGTACTCGGTGACTAGTGGCTCAAGCGCTTTCTTACGTTGCAAAGCCTGTAATTCTTGCTGTTCTTTTGCCTGAAGCTCTAATGCAGGTGCAACCCAAATAACATTACCGTTACTGCGCATTGCCAACGCTTTAGACTCTAGAACGATATCTAAGGCTTGATCCCAAGGAACTGATTTAAGACGTAAAGTGATATTCCCTTTTACACTGTCACTAACCACGATGTTTTTGTCAGTGAAATCTGCAAGTAGCTGTAACACCGAGCGTACTTCAATGTCTTGGAAATTCAGCGATAGCGGCTTTCCTTTGTAAGTCTTTTGCTTCGGTTTCAACGGATCAACTGGTTTTACTCTACGTTTAACTCGTTTGATAGATACTTTATATTGATTACCTTCACGACTCACTGAATGTTCAAATGCAGTATTGGCAATAAGTTTTACCAAGACATCAGCACCCTTTCTTTCTATATCAACAAAAGATACCGGGGTGGCAAAATCAAGCACATTAAGGCGTTTGCGCGGCTCTTTTGAGGATGCATCTTGAATCGTCAAGGTAACCATGTTGCCGTTTTTGAATGCTTTAACTTTAGTAGCCGGATGTGGCAGACGGATAATCGCCAGACCATTTCCATCGCCATCTCTTCTGAAGTCAATAGGAGCCAATTCTCTAACGCGTGATACATTTGGCCTCACGGGTCTCTTAGGGGCTTGGGCAGCAGGTCGTGGGATATAATTACTTGCTTGTGCTTGCTGAGATACCGCTTTTTGCTGAACAGCAGGTCGGGCCTGATTTAATCTTGCCGCCTGCTGTCCTGCTTTACTGAAAGTAACATAAACTTGGGCACCGCTGACTTGAGTTCTGTATTGAGCCTGCTGATTCATTGCCACCATCACTCGTAGCTTACCGTTTGCTCTTGCTGTGCGAACACTCTTTACAAAAGGTGATTGAATTAACTTCTTGCGAACACCTAAACTAGACTCAGTATCTTTAAAGTCTAAAACCACAAGGTTCGGGGAAGTCATTTTGAAACTGCTAGGAGTATTGACGGCAGAATCGAAGAAAAAACGCAGTTGGGTACTTGAATTACCCTGGTTAACAGCATCGACTTTTTTCAAGCTCGCAGCAGCAAAACAGTCAGCAGATAAAAGCAGCCCTACGGGCAGTGCTATTGCAGTCATTAGACGGATTATAGTTTTCATGTTCGGACCCATTATTTTTATTACTTTAGTCGCATTTTTTATTATGTGGCAAAGAGGCTACACCACTTTATTGGTCTAGTAGCAGCCTGTTTTCTTGCTCTTTATATCCACCAAGACCATTTGATACCGTTTCGATTAGACCAAGCTCAGCCTCCGACACAGAAACAATCTTCCCGTAATTTTGCCCAACATAGTTTCCAGCTTTTACACTTTGAACACCTCCGTCGGGAATTTTAATCAAGGCCCAAAGGTTACTGTCTTTGCTTACGGTACCAACCATTTGCAAGCTATCCAAAGGGAAACCCTCAAGAAATTCTTTAACTCTTGTTGTGTCAACCTTAATACCATTATCTACAATGGGTACTTCACTTGGCGCCAACATTGAAACATCAAAAGGATCTTTTTCATTGCCTGGGTAAACATAGCGAAGATAAGGCTTGATTTCTGGAATAGGATCTATCGCTCTGGCTTGTTTAGAACGATGCTCATCAAAATACACTTCCAAATCAGAAGTGTCTTTAATACAACCACTTAAACTAACTGACAGTGAGGCATAAATGACAATTTGGAGTAATTTTCCCAGAGCATTTTTATTTTTATTGGGATTCATTAGCTATCACCTTCTTCATTTTCATCGAGGTAACGATAGGTTCTAATCATCGCTTCCATGGTGAGCCTAAAAGCGGCCTTTCTTTTGTTTTTATTTTTGTTTTTCTTTTCATTATCCAATTTCTCTGGCGCTAAACGAATGTCAGAGATAGTAACAATTCTTGGCAGCCCTGAAATATCACTTACGAAAGCGGCGAGTTGATTATAAGTCCCATTTGCTTTGAGCATTATTGGCTTTTCAGCATAGAACTCCTTTTGCTGCTCAGGCTTAGGCTGGAACAGTTCAATTTCTAGGCCATTCGACAGCCCTTTCTCTGAAATATCCAAGATCAACCCTGGTATTTCTGTGCCACTCGGCAATTGCTTCATCAGTGAGCCAAACGACAGCTGCATTTCTTTAAGCTGCGAACGGAAGGCTGGTAACTGGTTTGCTCTTGCTTGCTTGGTTTCAAATGATTTTCGTAGTGCCGACTCTTGAGAGACGCGATTATCTAGCTCAGACATCTTATCTACAATGATCATTTTATAACCCATGAAAATAACCAAGCAACAGATGGCTAAAATCGCAAGTACCTTAACTGGTAAGGAAACGTTAGCTGGGTCATCAATAAGACTATTGAGTTCTTGTAAATCAATTGCCATTGTCATTCTCCTCTTCGCCGCCGGACTTCAGTAATTGCGACACACTCAAGCTAAAGTTTCTGAGGCGGTCAGTCTTTTTACGAGTGTCTATAGAGATAATATTCAGTGCGGAAGAGCTTAACCAAGGTGACATATCCAATCGATTCATGTAACTGGAAACTCGTGCATTCGATTCAGCCTTACCTTCGAGCTTAATCTTACCGTCCTTTTGCTCTAGATTAGTCAGGTACATACCTTTAGGTAGCGACTTCACCATTTCGTCAAACAAATGAACAATACCGGGTCTTGTCGACTGAAGGCCTTCGATAATTGTAATTCTATCGAGCAGTGCTTTTTTCGTTACATCAAGCTTTTTAATTTCTGCAATGGTGGCATCAAGGTCTTTAATTTCTGCCTCTAGGTATTTGTTACGCGTGTTTTGCATGTCAATTTGTGATTGATAGAAAGTAAACCCACCAAAGACTGCCGTAGCTGCTACCGCAACTGCACTGACAACCATAATGACGAACTTTTTCTGGCTCTCTTTACGTGCTTCATCACGCCAAGGTAATAAATTCAATCCCGCCATTACAAGATCCCCCTTAGTGCTAGGCCTGTAGAAACAAGCATCGCTGGTATATCGCTACTAAAACGAGCAGGGTTCACGCGAGAGTTCAATACGACATTAGAGAATGGGTTTGCTAACGTTGTTGCAACACCCGTCGCGTCTTGAATTTGCTCATCGATACCAGGAATACTCGCACACCCTCCTGAGAGAAGGATTTTATCAACATTACCTTGCTGAGTTGATGCATGATAAAACTGTAAGAAGCGCTGTACTTGCCTCACCATATTTTCTCTAAAAGGATCAAGTACTTCAGGAATATAACCTTCCGGTAAATTTCCATTCTTCTTAGCTAGACCTGCCTCAGAATATGGCAAGCCGTAGCGCTGCATGATTTCTTCGGTCAGCTGCTTACCGCCGAATGCTTGTTCACGTGAAAAAACGACGCGGCCATTTTCGAAAACGTTAACGCCTGTCATGGAAGACCCAAAATCAACCAGTGCGACTGTACTGTGCTTAACGACATCATCAACTAAAGTTGTAAAGAGTAATTCAATGGCATGAGACTCTAAATCAACTACGTCGACGGTAAGCCCAGCCATTTCTGCAGCTGCTAATCTAATTTCTACGTTCTCAGTACGCGTTGCCGCTAATAACACATCCACCATTTCAGGGGATTGATCAGAAGGCCCTAAGACTTCAAAATCAAAGTTAACTTCCTCCATCGGATAAGGAATGTATTGCTCTGCTTCAAGAGTGACCTGTGCCTCCATTTCAGAGGCTGGGATTGAAGCAGGCATAGCAATTACTTTATTAATTGCCATTGAAGATGGTATACCTAATGCGCAGTGACGAGTTTTAGTACGACTTTGTTTAAGTACGCGTTTGATTGCTTCGCCAACAGGATCAGCTTCAACGATATCTCGTTCATAGGCTGCTCCCTCAGGAAGTGATGCGACGCCGTAACTGTCGACTCTATATGTGCCGCCCTTCTGAGAAAGTTCGATAAGCTTTACCGCTG
Organism: uncultured Thiotrichaceae bacterium; assembly: GCA_938038645.1. Taxonomy (GTDB): domain Bacteria; phylum Pseudomonadota; class Gammaproteobacteria; order Thiotrichales; family Thiotrichaceae; genus Leucothrix. Next base: position 2,362 of record CALHTA010000135.1, on the reverse strand, counting down.
AGGAACTGATATCAATCCCCAGAAGCCCGCCTTTTTTATTAAAAGAAAACACTGATAAAGTACCGCCATCTTATTTTTATTATTTAATGATCTCAACATGGGTCGGGATCTATATTTGTGTCACAATGGTAGCTAGAACTATAAAATTAGTCTACCCTCAACCCCTTGAGTGGGCTACTCTCTAGACGGACGGTTAAAAAACAGGCGATTTAACAAGCCATTGCTACTTAAAGATTCAGACATGTCAACTATTAAAAAAACACAGAACGCGCCACTGATTCATACACATAACACCAAGAAAAAAAAAGGAATCTTCTCTAGATTTTTCTTGTTTTTCTTTAAACGAATCTTTTCACCAGCAGTAGTGCTGTTCACCCTCGGCGCAACGTTGTTTGCGGCATTGTATTTTTATTACGAGCCCAATTTACCCAGAATCGCTCAACTTCGCGGCACACAGTTGCAGTTGCCCATTCAAGTATATAGTAAAGAAAACCAGCTTATTGCAGAGTTTGGCCAATTCCGCCGCCGCCCTGTCACCTATGATGAAGTTCCAAAAGAAATGATCAATGCCTTTGTGGCAATTGAGGATGCCAGGTATTGGGAACATTATGGTGTCGACTTACGCGGTGTCGCACGTGCTGCTGTGACTACCATCAAAAACCGCACCGTTTCTCAGGGTGCCAGTACCATCACTATGCAGTTAGCAAGAAACTTGTTTTTGACATCAGAACGAACCGCTGATCGTAAGCTCAAAGAAATGTTTCTCTCATTCAAAATTGAAAAAGAGTTTAGCAAGAGTGAAATCCTCGAACTTTATCTGAATAAAATATTTCTTGGAAATCGTGCTTACGGTGTTGGCTCTGCCGCAGAGATTTATTATGGAAAAAAACTTAACGATCTAACCCTTGCACAAATGGCGATGATTGCAGGTCTCCCAAAAGCCCCTTCTCGATATAATCCGATCAGAAACCCTAAGCGGGCAAAGACCCGTCGCGATTACATTCTTCAGCGTATGTATGAGCAAAGCTACATTGATCAGAGTCAATATCAACAAGCAATCGCTGAAGACGTTTCTGCAAAAGTGTATCAAGTTGAAGCTGAAACCTACGCACCTTATATGGCTGAAATGGCACGGGCAGATGCCCTCGAACGCTACGGCGTTGAGAACATGTATACCCTTGGCCTAAAAATTTACACGACGCTGGATAGTCGACAACAGGAACTTGCCTTACAAACGGTCCGCAGGCACTTAATCAGCTATAGCAAACGTCACGGTTATCGTGGCCCACTTGAACAGCTTGATCTCGATAAATACCCTGATGTGCAGAGTCGGAATAAGAAACTTAAAACTTACAATAACTACCAAGACCTTATCCCGGCAATTGTGTTAGAAACGGACAATGAAACAGCGAACTTGCAAGGCCGAGGCGTTGAACAGCCAATTACAATTGGCCTTGCTGAAATGAAGTGGGCTCGCAAATACCGAAGTGTTAACAGGCAAGGCCCTAAAATTAAGCGAGTTGTTGACGTACTTTCGCCAGGTGACGTCGTTTGGATCAGCCAAAATGAAAAGTCTGTTTGGGAACTTAGTCAGTTACCTAAAGTTACTGGGGCTCTCACCGTTGTGAATCCAAAAAATGGCGCGGTTGAAGCCATGGTCGGTGGGTTTGACTTTACTTACAGTAAATTTAATAGAGCCTTACAGGCTAAGCGCCAGCCGGGCTCAAGCTTTAAGCCATTTGTGTACAGCGCAGCCTTGGCAACAGGCAAGTATTCTCCAGGAAGCGTTATTGAGGATGAGGAAATAGTGATCCCTGGAAGTACTTGGTCTCCTCAGAATTTTGATGAGAAATACCATGGCCCTACCCTTTTAAGAGAAGCACTAAAAAAATCCAGAAATATCGTTTCGATAAAGCTACTTCAACAAATGGGCATCGATCATGCGATTGATTATGCAAGGCGTTTTGGATTTGAGGATCCTGCTTTGCCCAGAGACCTAACGTTATCTTTAGGTACAGGTTCCGTTACGCCGCTTGAGATTGCGACTGCCTACGCAAGCTTTGCAAATGGTGGCTTTAAGGTAAATAACTTTTTTATTCGCAAGATTCTAGATAAAGATGATCGAGTGCTTTATGAGCATAAGCCTGACACAGTTTGTACGCAGTGCCCAAAACCTAAGCTCACAGAGCTAGAAGCGCCTAATATGCCAAGCACCATTAACGGCAACCCTGTCGCTAAGCGAATTATTGAACCTTACGTTCACTATCAGATTACGAGCATGCTGCAGGATGTTGCGCGCTCAGGCACCGCTGCAAAAGCCACTCGAATACTGAAACGTACTGACTTAGCAGGCAAGACGGGC
>CALHTA010000134.1 GCA_938038645.1 uncultured Thiotrichaceae bacterium | reverse complement strand
ACTAATTCGGTGCTATGTCAGCTAGATTACGAGCAGCTCGTCACGCTGTCATCGAGCATTGCCCCGTTACAACACCAGTTAATGCGCCTGTCGAGCAAAGAAATAAACACGACTCAGGCTTTTCAAAGTACCCAAACCGCTGAACAAAAACTCGCCTCTTTTATCCATAATCTTGCTATCCGTAATGAAGTGCGCGGTTTTTCTGCAACTGAGCTACATTTAGCCATGACCCGCCAGGATATTGCGAATCACTTAGGTATGGCCGCTGAAACGGTCAGTCGTTTGCTGAAGCAGTTTCAGGGCCGAGATGTTTTGGATATAAAGCACCGTGAGATGTCTATTCTAGACCCAGCCGGTTTGCTACTCCTCACCGGCTGTGCTCATTCCTAATAGATCATCAAGCGAAGCACTAGTGCGACATGAGTACCGGCACCGTCATGCTTTGCATGATGTCACGCGTCATGCCGCCCAGAACTATCTCTCTTAGTCTTGAGTGACCATAAGCTCCCATGACTAACAAGTCGTGATCATTGTCAGCGATGTAAGAGAGGAAGGCGTTGCTCGTCTGGTTTTTTTCTTCCGTTAATGTCTTAGTCATGACTTTTACATTATGCCGAGCAAGGTGCTGGGCGATTTTAATATTCGGCAGCTCATCCTTCTCCGAGTTTCCACTGGTGTGCGAGATCATAATGGTGACAGTTTCAGCGCGTTCTAACAGTGGTAGTGCATCATGAAGTGCACGGTTTGATTCGCGAGTACCATTCCATGCTACTAGAGGGTTTCTACCGATATTTCCCTTCGCCCCAATGTAAGGAACGATAAGGCAAGGTCTACCTGAAGTTAACAAGGTACGATCAGGAAGGTCGCGGTAATGATTGCTAAGATCATCAGAGTCGGGCTGACCTAATATTAATAAATCAGCATAGCCAGCTTCTTCCGTTAGTGATGCATAAACATCACCCTTCACAGGCTCCCAGAGTGTTTTAACCTGATATTGTTTAGTGATCTCATCGAATAACTCCTTCGCATCGCGCTCATTAGCATCCAGCCCAGCTTCATAATCCTCAGCAATTTGATTAATCCAGTCAGACTCAACATGGGCGGGTAAAGCGTAAGAAGGCAAGTGAAATGGAGGTCTAATAAATAGGCCCGTGAGATGAGAGTCAAACTTAGCGGCCATTCCAGCTGCAACGTGCAACCTTTTGGCACAGCTAGCAGTATTGTCAATATGAACTTTTAAATCGTTGTAAGCCATTACTAAGCTCCTTACTTCGTTGATGACAGGCTTAGTTTCTCAAACTTCCGGCTACCTAAAATTGACACAGATCAAGAAACTAATCTTTAAATAATTTTTAACCTATCACTCATTTTTCATGATTTTTTGCTAGATCCTCAAAACTTGATCTAGGTCAAATTGCACTCGAAGACACTTCCTTACACTCCAATTGTTTTCCCGAAACAGCATTTGCGAAAGGAGCAATGCATGAGTGCAATAGCTTACAACGATACTGTCGTCCGGCAGTTTTCAATTATGACCGTCGTCTGGGGGATTGTGGGTATGCTGGTTGGCGTGATAATCGCCGCGCAGCTGACTTGGCCTGCGCTAAACTTTGATATTGCCTGGCTTACCTTCAGCCGATTGCGCCCTTTACATACAAACGCAGTGATTTTCGCTTTTGGGGGGAGTGCATTGTTTGCAACCTCCTATTACATCGTGCAGCGAACCTGCCAAGTGCCTTTATTTGCTCCAAGGCTGGCGGCGTTTACCTTTTGGGGTTGGACCCTTGTCATCGTTTTAGCGGCTATTACGTTGCCGCTGGGTATGACTCAATCTAAAGAATATGCTGAGCTTATTTGGCCCATTGATATCCTCATTACTTTGGTTTGGGTGGCTTACGGCATTGTGTTTTTTGGCACTTTAGCGAAACGAACCATCCCGCATATCTATGTTGCCAATTGGTTTTATGCCGCTTTTATTATCACCATAGCTGTGCTGCATGTGATTAATAATCTAGCGATTCCCGTCAGTATGACCGAGTCATATCCCATTTTTTCTGGAGCAGTCGATGCAACGGTGCAGTGGTGGTACGGTCATAATGCGGTGGGCTTCTTCCTCACTGCAGCTTTCCTTGGCATGATGTATTACTTCATTCCTAAACAAGCTAATCGGCCGATCTACTCTTATCGATTATCGATCGTTCATTTCTGGGCATTGATCTCGGTTTATATGTGGGCAGGTCCTCATCACTTGCATTACACAGCGCTGCCAGACTGGGTTCAATCGCTAGGCATGGTGTTCTCTTTAATTCTGCTAGCGCCATCTTGGGGCGGCATGATCAACGGCATTATGACCATGTCAGGTGCCTGGCATAAGTTGCGTTCTGACCCAATTTTAAAATTCTTGATTGTATCCCTTTCTTTTTACGGCATGTCGACGTTTGAAGGCCCGATGATGGCCATCAAGACGGTTAACGCCTTATCGCACTACACGGATTGGACGATTGGTCATGTGCATTCTGGTGCTTTGGGCTGGGTAGCCTTTATCACGATTGGCTCGCTGTATGCCTTAATCCCCAAGCTCTATGGCAAGCAGGAAATGTATAGCACCTCACTGATCAATACTCATTTCTGGGTTTCAACCATTGGTGTCGTGCTCTACATCTCTGCAATGTGGATCGCGGGGGTTATGCAGGGGCTGATGTGGGGCGCTGTTAATGATGACGGCACGTTGACCTACACTTTCATCGAAAGCATTAAAGCAACTTACCCTTACTACATCGTCCGTTTCTTAGGTGGACTGATGTTCCTCGGTGGCATGTTCATCATGATGTACAACGTGTGGAAAACGGTAGAGCGCGACGAGATGATTAAAACATTCACAACGACCGGTTTTAAGCAGCCAGCATTAGAAGGAGCAATCGCATGATTAATCATGAATTTATCGAGCGTAATGCGGGAGTCATGGGGATTTTTATCGCGCTTGCGATCAGTGTCGGTGGGCTGGTAGAAATCGTTCCTTTGATGTATCAAGCGTCTGTAACTGAACCTTCACCCGGCGTTAAACCTTATCCACCCATGGAGTTAGCAGGGCGCGACGTTTATGTCAGCGAAGGTTGTTATAACTGCCACTCGCAAATGATTCGGCCATTTGTTTCTGAAAGTTTGCGTTATGGCCCTGCATCGGTTGCCGGTGAAAGTGTTTATGACAGGCCTTTCCAGTGGGGCTCCAAACGAACCGGGCCTGACCTAGCCCGGGTAGGAGGCCGCTACACCGATGAGTGGCATCGTATGCACCTCATCAACCCAAGAGATTTGGTTCCAGAATCCAATATGCCGGGCTTCCCTTGGCTGGAGGAAAACAAAATCGACCCTGATTTAATCCAAACCAAAATGCGAGTCTTACAAGGCATGGGGCACCCTTACACCGATGAAGAAATTGCCAATGCGCCTGAGGTGGTCATGGGTAAGACTGAGATGGACGCGATGATTGCTTATTTGCAGTTCCTCGGTTTATCAAACAATGGGAGGGATAAAAAATGAGTGGATTGTTTAGCGGCTTATTGACCTTGTTTTTGATTATTTTATTTCTAGGGATCGTGGTTTGGGCCTATAGCAAACGCAACAAAAAAGCGTTTGAAGAAATGGCGAATTTACCACTGCGTGATGAGGTAAAACAAGCAAAGGATGCCTCTCATGAGTAACGGATGGAGCTGGTTCATTATCATAATGACCATAGGCACGATTATCGCATTGTGTTGGTTGCTATTTACGACTGCGCGCCCTAATGGCAAAGACGAAACCGAAACAACAGGGCATGTTTGGGATGACGACCTTACCGAGCTAAATAACCCTTTGCCGGTGTGGTGGCTAATGCTGTTCATCATCACCGTTGGAATGGGGATTGCCTATTTGTCGTGGTATCCGGGTTTAGGTAATTACAAAGGCATGCTGGATTGGACCC
>CALHTA010000133.1 GCA_938038645.1 uncultured Thiotrichaceae bacterium | reverse complement strand
AGTTTTTGTTTCAGGTGGCGGTTGCTCTGGTTTTCAATACGGCTTCACATTTGATGAAACTATCAATGATGGTGACACTTCTGTTGAAAATAGTGGTGTAACCTTGCTAATTGATCCAATGAGCTTTCAGTATTTGGTTGGAGCCGATATTGATTATACAGAAGGTTTAGAGGGCGCCCAGTTTGTTATTCGTAACCCGAATGCAACAACAACTTGCGGCTGCGGTTCTTCTTTCAACGTCTAACCGATATTGAAACGAACACCTTAAACCCTGCCTTTTGGTGGGGTTTTTTTATTGGGGAAATAGGTTAAATGACGCTATCGATACATGAACTTGCTCATCAATGTTTGATGGAGCGAGACCCTGTTCAAAAAGTAATGGCAACTCAGTCTTTATTTGCTCAAGTCAAAGCAGAGGGTTTAATTAATCGAAAGCCCAAAATAGCGGAGCCTGTACAAATACAAATCCCTGGTAGGCCAGATAAGCCTGAACTGGTCAGCCCAAGGCTTGTTAAAAACCGTAAACTTTCAACTCCTGAAGGAAGAGCGGGTTTGGTTCATGCTGTTGCTCATATTGAGTTTAATGCGATTAACTTAGCGTTAGATGCAGTTTATCGTTTTAGAGAGATGCCTGATCAGTACTATCACGACTGGTTATTAGTTGCTGCTGAAGAATCAAAACACTTTAGTTTACTAAAAAAACGCTTAGAAAATATGGATTGCCAATATGGCGATATGCCCGCTCATAACGGCCTCTGGGAAATGTCAGTGAGGACTGATCACGATGTGCTAACACGCATGGCTTTAGTGCCGAGAGTGTTAGAGGCGCGAGGCCTTGATGTTACGCCTGGCTTAATAAAGAAGCTTCAGCAGGTCGGTGATACTGAGACAATTGAGATTTTAGAGATAATACTCAGTGAGGAAATAGGTCATGTTGCGATTGGTTCTCATTGGTTTCATTATTGTTGCATGCAAAATAATGTTGAGCCGGACGCAACTTTCCTGAAATTATTAGAGGAGTATATGGGTGGAGGCCTCAGGGGCCCCTTACATACGGAGGCGAGGCGTCAAGCTGGTTTTAGTGATTCCGAGCTTGAAGAGCTTGAAGCAAGAACTTGAGCCTTTGATACCCTACTAATTTTTAATTAAATCATTAAATTCTTGAGTTATACTCCGCTGACTATAAAAAACAGTACGTTTTAAAAGGGCAGGGCTCTAGGAATTTCTAGTTTTAAGAGAATACTAAATTGATTATTAAAGAACAGAAGCTTGGATTATCGGGTTGGTTACTTTTTTTTGTGTTGTTATTAAGCGGTAATGGGGTAAGTGCCGATTCGGACTCCTTAGAGAGTCGTTTAAAAGAGTTTAATGCGCCTGAGAAAGCTACTGCTCAGCCCGCAAAAGATACGACTAGCGCAAAAAAAGTACCAAAAAAGAGCTCATCAAAAGCTAAAAAAACGAAGAAGTATGCTAAACGCAAACGATACAAGCGCGCTTGTTATCAATCATCTGTTAAGACGCTGCTTGATCGCGCAGAGTCTTTGCAGCCAGCGATTAGAAATGCAAGTCATCGCTACGGTGTCAGTGAAGCACTAATTATCTCAATTATTACAGCCGAAAGTTGTTTCTCAAGAACGGCAAGATCGCCAAAAAATGCTCAAGGGTTGATGCAATTGATCCCCGCTACTGCGAAACGTTTTGGTGTAACCAACGCTTTTATTCCTGATCAGAATATCAAAGGCGGTACGCGCTACCTCAAATTTTTATTAAAGCGATTTTCAGGAAATTTGCATCATGTTATAGCAGCTTATAACGCCGGTGAAGGTGCTGTCGATCGGTTTTCTGGGATTCCCCCTTACCGTGAAACTAAAGAGTACGTTCGTCGAGTGATGTCTGTTTATCGCCGCATACAAGATTCAAAAGGCGTTAAGCCAATTGTGAGGCAGGCTAGGTATGTTGCGCCTGTGCGAAGCAGCGGTTACATCAATAAAGGGAATTTTATAAAGCCAGATTTTAAGTGGAAGCGAAAGCCTGGCAAAGGACGTGTTAATAACCTTTATAAGGTCTCAAACCACTCGCCGCGTTCGGTTTGTCGTGATGTTTCATCGGTAAAGCTTAAAAAGAATAGCTGGTTAGTTAAAAATAAAAATGGAATGAAACGTTACTATTCTTCTAGAAAACCTAAGTCCCTTTCCTCAATTGCTAAAGATACCGGCGTTAATCTAAGTCTCTTGCTCAGAATGAATCGAAATGCTTCGAAGTATATGGTTAAGCCGGGTGGTAAAATCTTGGTTTGGCAGTGTGCTAGCCGATAAGTTTTCGAAGGTTTAATTAGAGGCAGCGATGTAGTATCGTTGCCTCATAGAGTGTCCTAATCGGCGACCGTTTATGCTGATTGTTTTTTACCTCATGGAACTATTCACAAAACAGTGGTCAGATACAGTGTAGATGCTATGGTTTACACTTCGTGAGTCATTAATGTACTATCCGGTTTAGCTAGTGGGTAGTTAATAATTAAGGAGTGTTGCCCTAATGGGCGGGAACCAAACCGATTTAGAACTAGTCAAACGCGTTCAGGCAGGTGATAAATCAGCATTTGACATATTGGTTCTTAAATACCAACAAAAAGTCATTAATTTGGTGAATCGTTATGTTCATGATCCACACCTGTCTATGGATGTGGCTCAGGAGGCTTTTATTAAAGCTTACCGTGGACTAGCGAATTTCCGAGGCGATAGTGCTTTTTACACGTGGCTTTACAGGATAGCGATTAACACTGCTAAGAATCATTTGGTGTCCAGAAATCGACGTATGCCTGACAGCGACATCGATGCTCAGGAAGCTGAGCAGTATGGAAGTGCGGACGCCCTTAGGGAGCACGCCACACCAGAGCATGAGATTTTAAAAGACGAGATTCATCAAACGGTCATGTCAGCGATCAATGCCTTACCAGAGGATTTGAAAGTTGCGATAACGTTGCGTGAGTTAGAAGCGATGAGCTACGAAGAAATTGCCGAGGTAATGGAATGTCCGATAGGGACGGTTCGTTCTCGAATTTTTCGGGCAAGAGAAGCAATCGAGAAAGAACTGAAACCATTGCTGTAATGGTGTCAGTTTGTAAGGGCAAATTGGGTGTAATTTATGAGTCATATTACAAAAGAAGAATATCTTTCAGCATTTGTTGATGGAGAGGCAGGTTCTTTTGAGCAACACCGTATCTGTGATCAATTGTTAACAGATGAAGCAATGAGAGAAAAACTATCTAGTTTTGCGTTAATTGGTGAGGCGGTTAGGAATCGGTCACAAGATGGAGCATCTGTTGCAAGCGCTTCTTTTCTTAGCGGTATCCAAGATTCGATTGCTAATGAACAGCCACTCACTGTTGTAGTAGACGAGCCAGAAACCTTAGAAAAGAATGCTATTCTTCCTAAGAAAAAGCGATTACTACCTAAGCAAACTCTGGGTTATGCGGTTGCTGCATCAGTTGCTGCAGTTGCAGCTATCAGCTTTCAAAATTATATCAACACTCCTAATCAGGGAGAACAGTTTGCCGAAGCCTCAGCGGTAAAGCCTGTAGAAAAGGTGGTTCGTACGAGCAGTATCATTCCCGCAGTAGCGCAAACCACGAATAGTAAAGCCACTAAGAAGCCAAATAGTGATGACAGCTACTTTATTGCCGCATCATTTAAAGCTCCTGATGTTAAAACTAGGGATATGATCGATAAATACGTTGCTCATCATCTTCAGTATGCTAGCACGAGCACCTTAATGCCGCGAGTCAGGGCTGTTAGTTATAAAACGGATTTCTAAGTCTAATGTTTAAACAAACGGGGATAATCCTTTTAGCAGTGTGCTCTACCCAAGTATTAGCGGGTGAGAAGGGTATTAATCTGCTGGTTAAAATGAACGATGCACTGCACAGACTAAATTACTCTGGCACGATTGTTCATATTAAAGGTAACAATGTTAATACACTGCATGTTTCTCAAGAACTTCAGAATGGAGTCTCTACAGAAACGGTGCGAAGTTTAAATGGAGGGGATCAGGCGGTTTCTAGTCAAACCCAAGCATTTAGCCTCGCTAGTGTGCCTCGTTCTGTTGAAAGTATGAAATTGGTTTATTCGCTCGATGTTGGAGCGATGAAAAAAGTAGCTATGCGCGATTGTCAGGTACTTATTGCCCGCCCAAAAGATAAGATGCGTTATTTGCAAAAGTATTGTTTGGATAAGCAGACGGGCCTTCCTCTCGACTATTCTCTAATTGATAACAATCGTAAAACGATAGAGCGATTTACCTTCACCGATGTGAATATCACTTTGCCTAGCGCGGATTCAGACAAGCAAATTGTTTCAGCAGGGGCAACTGAACCTCCACAAACACTCATTGAAGGCCACCATTACGTTGGGAATTGGACCATATCTCAGCTTCCAAAAGGCTTTTCATTTGGTAAAGTTCCCCTCAGCCAAGAATCTGAAGTAAAAAAAGGCACTGATACTGAGCACTTTATGCTGACGGACGGTCTGAGCTCGGTTTCGGTTTTTATTTCACCAATTACTACCGCTCAGCCGAAAGTTAACTCTGCAATCAATTCTGGAGCGCTTAATGTATTGACGTCTCAAAAGAATAACCACAGAATTACACTTGTTGGAGAAGTTCCTAGAGATACAATGCAAAAGATATTTGCAAACTTGGTCTACAGCGGCAAAAATTAATCTCAGGGATTCATCGTGTCAGGGGTGACTAGTTATGATGATTGAAGAAAAAGCGCTAGTTGTTAGTAGTAATGCCCAATATGCTTGGGTGTCACCGCTGAAGTCTGCTGGCTGTTCAGGATGTCCTTCAGCGTCTACGTGCTCATCCACTTTTCTCAGTAGTATGCTAAAACAAAAAACAGAAAGGGCGGTGAAGATAGATAATCTTGATGGTGTCTCAGCTGGAGAACATGTCATTGTAGGTATCCATTCTGTCAATCTACTGTTTAGTTCTATGTTGGCCTATCTGCTGCCGATCTTTTGCTTGTTACTATTTGCTCTAATTGGCCACGTTTTCTTTTCTGAAATGGCCAGTATTCTTTTGGGGCTCTTTGGATTTTGTTTTGGACTCAAAGCGGCCAATGTAACCGCTGCAAACTTAAGGGTTTGTGGCAAGTTAGAGCCTATAATGTTAGGCAAAAGTGACGCTAAAGATACAGAAAAAGTCATAGAATTTAATCAAGTTAATAACCTGCTTAGGTTATAATCTATTCTGGCTCGTTAAATCACTTCATTAACGTCTTTGCCAAAATATGACTCTGGAGAAATACACTAATGCCTAAAAAGGCAATCTTCCTTGCTGGTAGTTTATGCTTAATAGCTTTCATGAGCTTGTATACTTCAGCCTTTGCTAAAGACTTTCCTGACTTTACAACGCTTGTAAAAAAACAAAGCGCCTCCGTGGTTAATATTAGCACTGAACGGGAAACTCCAAGTCGTTCGAAGCTGCCGCCAGGTATTGAAATTCCAGAAGGTGGGACAGGAAATGAAGCGCTAGATGAGTTTCTAAAGCGTTTTTTTGACTATGGCCAAGAGGAAGACGAGAACGGCAATGGTTCTCTGGGTTCAGGATTCATCGTGTCCGAAGATGGCTATGTCGTCACCAATCACCACGTTGTTGATGGCGCGGATGAAATTATCGTCAACATGAGTGATCGACGCGAACTTCCCGCTAAGATAATAGGGACTGATAAGCGCAGTGATTTAGCCTTACTTAAAATCAATGCCGAAAACCTACCCGCAGTAACGTTGGGTAGTTCCGATCTGTTAGAGGTGGGTGAGTGGGTTATTGCAATTGGCTCGCCGTTTGGTTTTGACCACAGTGTAACGGCTGGCATAGTCTCAGCAAAAGAACGCAATCTTCCTTCTGAGAGTTATATTCCTTTCATTCAATCGGATGTGGCAATCAATCCTGGAAACTCTGGTGGGCCGCTATTTAATCTTGAAGGTAAAGTAATTGGTATTAACTCTCAGATATACAGTAGAACGGGCGGTTTCATGGGACTGTCTTTTTCTATTCCGGTTGATGTGGCAAAGAATGTTATCGATCAGCTTAAAAGTAC
>CALHTA010000132.1 GCA_938038645.1 uncultured Thiotrichaceae bacterium | reverse complement strand
TACAACAGTTTCTTTCAAACACAGCGGCTTAGCCTGCCGACTGTGTTATTACTATAGAATCGGGCTGAACTGAGGAGTTCTTAAGAAATGAAAAAGCTTTTACTAACAATGGCACTGGCTGCGTTCGCAAGCACAGGTTTCGCAGCAGACAAGGTACGTTTTGGTACTGAGGGCGCTTATGCTCCATGGAATTTCATGGATGATAGCGGTAAATTAGCAGGTTTTGAGATTGAGCTAGGCGCTGAGCTTTGCCGCCGCGCTGAGCTTGAGTGTGAGTTCGTGGTTAACGAATGGGATTCAATCATTCCGAACCTGATGGCGGGTAACTACGATGTCATCATGGCCGGTATGTCGGTGACAGATAAGCGTAAAGAAACCATCATGTTTAGTGATGAGTACTATCCAGCTGATCCATCACGCTATGCTGCAGCAAAAGGTGATGAGTTTGATTTTGACAACCTGAAAGGCAAGAAAATTGGTGCACAAGGTGCAACAGTTCAAGCAGCTTATTTGGAAGCAAATCTGAAAGCAGGCAACACCATCAAGTTATATGAAAAGCCAGATCAGTCAGTTGCTGATTTAGCGGCGGGTAATATTGACTTGCTACTGGCTGACGATAGCTTCTTGAAGCCTGTTGTTGATGGTTCTGCTGGAAACATTGTTTTTGTTGGCCCAGGCGTTCAGATCGGTGGCGGTGTTGCGCTAGGTATGCGTCCAAAAGATACTGAGCTTGCTGGAAAAATGAATGCAGCACTTGCAGACGTTAAAAAAGATGGCACGCTAGACAAGATGATTCAAGAGTTCTTCAAGAAAGGCCCTTTCTACAAAACTGAAACCGTACGTTTTGGTACAGAAGGTGCTTATGCTCCTTGGAACTTCATGGATGACAGCGGCAAGCTAGCGGGTTTTGAAATTGAGTTAGGTGCAGAGCTTTGTAAGCGCGCTAGTCTTTCTTGTGAGTTCGTTGTAAACGAGTGGGATTCAATCATTCCTAACCTAATCGCAGGTAACTACGACGGAATCATGGCAGGTATGTCAGTGACTGATGAGCGTAAAAAGACAATCAACTTTAGTGAAGAGTATTACCCAGCTGACCCTTCTCTTTTTGCTGCGGCAAAAGGCGACAAGTTTGATTTTGACAACTTGAAAGGTGTTAAGATTGGCGCACAGGGTGCAACAGTTCAAGCGGCTTACTTAGAAGCTAACCTTAAAGAAGGCAATACCATCAAGCTATACGAGAAGCCAGATCAGTCAGTTGCTGATCTAGCGGCAGGTAACATTGACCTATTGCTAGCAGACGGTAGCTTCCTTGACCCAGTGGTTGAAGGTTCAGGCGGCATGCTTGTTTATACTGGCCCTAAAGTTCAAATCGGTGGCGGTGTTGCTGTTGGTATGCGTCAGAAAGATTCTGACTTAGCTGACAAAATGAACGCAGCGATTGCTGAAGTTAAGAAAGATGGAACACTTGATAAGTTGATCAAAGAGTTCTTCAAAAAAGGCCCATTCTACGCAGCAGAATAAGCGTTTAGCATTGAGCCTAACACTACGCCACTAACTCTAGTGGCGTAGTGCATTTTAACTGTTTGAATTTTATACGTTGCTTTTTGAACATCGGATAGAGAAAGGGGGATGTGATCGAATCGATCATTGAAACATTAGTCAGTTTGCTGGGTGAAGATTGGCGTGGCGGGCTAGAGTACATTACTAATGGCAAGCACATGGCTTGGTATGCCAGTCTACGCTTCACCCTTATTGCTGCCTTTGCAGGTGCCGCCTTTGCCGTGTTGTTTGGCTTAATTGGCGCTGCACTAAAGCAGTCAGAAATTGCCCCACTGCGGTGGATTGGTAGCTTCTATGTGAATATCGTCAGGGGAGTTCCTGATGTTCTATTTTTCTTATTCTTCCCGCTTGCCTTTGAACAGCTGGTTGAATATGTCTTTGCTCAGTCACGATGCACGGCCGCAGAGTTAGCGAGTAGTGGCACGTGGCCGCCTTGTGAAGCCGCTCAATGGTTCCTCAATAGCAATGACTACCTCATACTGGCCTGCGTGTCTTTTGGTATTGTTTATGGCGCATTCGCTGCCAACGTCATTCATGGCGCGATGCAAGCTGTGCCGCATGGTCAACTTGAAGCGGCGCAAGCTTACGGCTTCACTAAGAAGCAAGTGTTTTGGCGTTTTAAGGTTAGGCAAATGTGGACCTATGCCTTACCCGGGCTATCGAATGTGTGGATGTTATTGCTTAAAGCCACCTCATTACTTTCATTATTACAAATCGCCGACATCGTGCTTTGGGCCGATCGTTTAGGCGCCCCTAATTACTTAGCGCGAGCGGGATTAGTTCATCCCGACTGGCGTTGGAAATACTATTTAGTGTTATTTGTATTCTATATTCTGATGACGATGTTATCAGAACGCATATTTGACTGGTTAAAGCGCCGTGCGAGTCGCGGCATGCTGGAGGTGAGCTGATATGGATTGGATCACTAACTGGTTCGCAAATAGCGCTGTCGTGCAAGATATTATTACGTTAGCTCGCCCGGCGGGATTTAATTTATATTTTGCACTCATCTCTATCCCTTTAGGCTTCCCGTTTGCCATGTTGCTAGCGCTTGGGAAGAACTCTAAAAACAAAATCATCTCGATCTTCTCGAAAGCGTATATTTATGCGTTTCGTGGCTCTCCGCTGTTTATTCAGTTTTTCATGTTCTACAGCTTAATGCTCTCGTTTAACCGTTCTCTGTGGAAGCCGATGGGGATTGACGACATCGTGCTGCATCCGTTATTTCTAGGACCATTGGTGCTGGTTTTAAATACCTCAGCCTACGCGGCTGAAATATTTTACGGTGCTATGCGTACCGTACCGAAAGGTCAGCTTGAAGCGGCACGCGCTATTGGTATGAGTCCTTGGCAGGAGTTTTGGTCAGTCACTTGGCCAAACACGATAAGGCTCGCTTGGCCATCTTATACCAACGAAGTCGTCTTCCTGTTTCATGCAACGACACTGGTTTACTTCACTTTACCCGTTATCAATGATCAGAAAGACTTAATGAATAAGGCAGGTGAGCTGTTTGAAAAAGACTATAACGTCTTCTTACACTTCTCCGTTGCGGCGTTATATTTTGTTGTGATTTCCATGGCGATCTTTTTTGTGTTTGGTTTGGTGCAAAAGTACCTATCAAGACACATTCGCAAAGACGAACGTCAAAAATTAAAACTTAAACCAAACTACATGCGATGAGCTTTCAGCAGTTTAAACACCAAATTACGGGTGACTCCCCGGGCAGAGTAACCGAGCTTTGTTATTACAAAATTGG
>CALHTA010000131.1 GCA_938038645.1 uncultured Thiotrichaceae bacterium | reverse complement strand
ATGGCTGGGGGCGCTATGGAGAACCAACAGGAGCAGAAGTTCACGTGATGGGAGTTAGCCACGTTGAGTTTGGTCCACGAGGTATTCGCAGAGAAATTACTTTGTTTGACGATATTGCGATTTGGAAGCAGATATTGCTTCAAACAGGAGCGTAAAGAGTCTGTAACTTGCAGTGTTGCAGTACTCTCATCAGATTTTTTAAACGGAGCGTTTCATGAGGAACGATAGGAAGAGCGATATTTTGAAGACACTTCATAATATTCGTCGAACCCGATTTTGTGCCGGAGTTCGGCGAAGTCCATTAACAGTGGGTCGCGTGGCTTATCTTCGGCCAAGGCTAGTAACGCTTGGCTCATCGCCTGCATAGCCGCAGACATAAGCGTTAAAGGATAGGCTGCAATGGCATAACCAATTTCGCGCAGTTCTTCATGGCTCAAATCGGGTGTTTGGCCACCTTCAATAATGTTGGCCATTTTGAATCCGGGTAAATCATCACAGACACTGCGCATTTCTGTCACGTTTTTAGGTGCTTCAACAAACAGGATATCCGCACCTAGCTCATGAAACTTTGCCGCACGATCAATAGCCTCTGACAAACCAAGATCGTGACTGGCATCGGTACGAGCAAGGATCAGAATATCGTCTTCCTCTCGTGCATCAACAGCCGCTTTGATTCGGTCAAACGCCTCATCTCGCCCAACCACCTCTTTGCCTGGAGTATGGCCGCATCGCTTTGGAGCAAGCTGATCTTCAATCATCACCGCAGCACATCCTGCTCGTGCAAAACCTCTCACCGTACGGCGAACGTTCATCGCATTGCCATAGCCCGTATCGCCATCTCCAATCACCGGAAACGAAGTTACGTCACAAATATTACGTGCGCTATCGACGACTTCAGCATAAGACATTAGGCCTAAATCTGGCTCACCAATCCTTGAGGCAGAGGCACTGAAGCCGGACATAAATGACAGCCCAAACCCAGCTTGTTCGATCATTTTCGCAGAGAGCGCGTCATAGCAGCAGGGCATTACATGGAGTTTGTCTTGAGCTAAAAGCGTTCGAAGTTTGTCAGCAGGAGTCATGGGAATGGAGCCTCATAATTTTAATTCCGAATCTAATCGTAAATCGAGCCACCCTCTTCCATTTGCACCAGCATCAATCGCATTTCAAATTCGAGTTGATGATAGTCGGGCAGCATGTGCAAACAAAGACGATAGAAACCTTTGTTATGCTCTTTCTCTTTCAGGTGAGCCAGCTCATGCACTACGATCATATTGAGCAAAGCTTCAGATGACTTCTTAAACATCGAACTGACACGCAGTTCATTTTTAGCTTTTAACTTGCCGCCCTGTTTGCGTGACACATAGCTGTGTAAACCCAGCGCGTTATGCACCACATGAATTTTGCTGTCGTAAATCACCTTACTGAGAGGGGATGATTTCTTCATGTGCTGATTCTTCAAATCCAACACGTATTCGCGCAAATCACTATCGCTATAAACAGAGTGCGTTGTGGGATGGCGCTTCAAAAGGAATTCAGCAAGCTTGTCGTTATCAACCAGCGACTGCACTTGCTGCACCACCGTTTCGGGATAATTACCGATGTACTTTTGGATTGCTGTAGCGTTGGAAGGCGTTGGCATAGACGAGCAACTTAGCAGTGTTTGACTGTTTACAAGTAAAAATGGGGAGGCGCGTGGCCAACCCCGTCTTTTGCAAGTATAGGTATCGGAAGTGTCAGTATCAACGACTAACTTATTGTCATAAGCATCGCACACTACCGTTTCTGGATAATGGCCGATATATTTTTGGATTGCTTTGGAGGCTAGATGTTCACCCATAACTGCATTTAACCTTGTAAATCGGGAGTTATAGTCCATAATTGCAAGGATGATAGAGAGAAAACTTGCATCAACAGTCAGGAAACGGCTTAGTCAATTCCCAGCAGTTACCTTACTTGGGCCTCGACAAGTGGGTAAAACTACTCTCGCAAAGCGCCTAGGTAAAGAAACCGATAGCATCTATCTTGATTTAGAGAACCCTGAAGATTTAGAAAAGCTGGCTGACGCCCGTGAATATTTACTTCACCACCGCGGCAAGCTAATCATACTGGATGAAGTCCAGCGTTTACCCAATCTATTCCAGATACTGCGTGGTCTAATCGATGAGGGGATTGAGCTAGGTTTGACCTCGGGCCAGTTCCTATTGTTAGGTTCAGCGTCTATTGAGCTACTCAAACAATCTAGTGAAAGCTTAGCGGGTAGGATTGCCTATCTGGAATTAACACCGCTTGAAGTAGCCGAGGTTGAGCCTTCATCACTTAATCAACTCTGGATTCGAGGCGGGTTTCCTCGCAGTTTTCTTGCTGCTGATGAGGAGCAGAGTGTTATTTGGCGAAATAACTTTATTCAGACTTACTTAGAACGCGATATCCCTCAGCTTGGGCCACGCATACCCGCTGAAACACTACGGCGCTTTTGGACGATGCTGGCACATTTGCAGGGTTCACCTTTGAATGCTGCAAACATTGCTAAAAGTCTCTCAGTTGATTCAAAGACTGTAGCGAGTTATCTAGATTTGATGGTCGATTTGTTGCTGGTTAGGCGCTTGCAGCCCTATCATGCGAATGTCAGTAAACGCCTAGTTAAAAGCCCGAAGGTGTATCTTCGAGATAGCGGACTACTACATACGTTACTTCGGCTGGATGATTATGATGAGATTCTGAGTCACCCTGTCACTGGGGAGAGTTGGGAAGGATTTGTGATTGAGAGTCTCATTCGTGCTGCGCCAGATCGAGCAGAGCCTAGCTACTATCGCACTTCAGCCGGTGCAGAAATTGACTTACTTCTGGACCTAGGTGGAAAACATGGAGTCTGGGCAATTGAGATAAAACGCAGCCTTGCACCTAAAGTGAGTAAGGGGTTTTATATCTCGGTAAACGATATTCAACCGAGTAAATCTTTCGTGGTGTATACCGGAAAAGAGCGTTATCCAAAGAGTGATGGGGTTGAAGTAATTAGTGTGCCTGAGCTTTGTCGTTTGCTAGGTGAGTTGTAATGGATAAATCTAAATATAGTGCTACCATGGGTGCTCTTCACCATTCCACTGCCAAAAGCGACCACTCTGCTCCATCGTTAAATTATCGATAAAAGAGATGATACCCCCAGCACTTTCCTGAGGCGTGATATCAGCTTCAGAACCGCCCATATCGGTCTGAACCCACCCCGGATGAATCGGACAAACAATGACGCCATCGGCTTCAAGGTCCTGTGACATGATCTTCATGACTTGATTTAATGCGGCTTTAGAGCTGTTGTATGAATACAAGCCAGGCCCTTTGAGGTGAAGTGATCCCAATTGACTTGAGACACTAACAATTCGCGGGCGGGAGGATGTTTTCAGATTCTCCAGCAAGCCTACGGCAACCTCAAACGGGGCGATGCTATTAATTTTAAACGTCTCCAACCAATGCTTCGCATTGACACCCAGCATGCCTTGTTTCTCTCTGTCTAATACACCGGCATTATTGATTAGTATGTCAATATTCACACCCGAAAGCTCAGCACAGAAGTCTTTGATTGAAACACTATCGGACACGTCTAATTGAAAGACGCTTAATTCACCCACAGATGACAAGTCGTTTAGTGCAGTGGCCTCGCTAGGGTTTCTACAGCCTACTATCACTCTACGATTAGTGTTAAGAAACTGCTTTGTCATTTCAAGGCCTATGCCTCGATTGGCGCCAGTGATTACGACTGTTTCCATGCTTGTTCCCCCGTTAAGTTAAAACTCTAGAGCTGGATGAATAATTAGTGATGAAGGCTGAATATTACTCTTGCTGCGGCCAAACACAACCTCAACCAGTGCAGCTAAAATGATAGCCACCGCGCTCACTCATTGTGAATTGTCTCCAAACAAAAACTCCTCACCACTCTCCAACCAAAACGGGTACTTCAACATCGCCCGTGCAAACAACCGGCTTTGCAACTGTCCGTCCAACCAACCCTGCAAGTTAGTATAAGGCCCTTCACGAAACAGCTGCCGATTCACCTTCGAGAACTGCCGTACAAATGGCAACAATGCGTAATCCAGCAAACTCGGAGTCGCCCCCATTAAGTATTCATGCTGGTTTAGGCGACTTTCCAATCGCTGAATAAATGGTTCACACGCCAAACGATCAGCCGCTTCTGCCTCGTTATGAAAACGCTTTGAACGTTTATACTTTTCTAAGCTGGGCTTAAATTCGTTATCATTTTCTTCAATGATTTTTAGCATTTCGGGCAGCGCGTCAGCTTTATCGGAATACAATAAATTTTGCGGATCATTTCTATTTAAAGCCCAGAGCATAATATCCAAACTTTCATCGATCACCGTTTTTGGATCAACGACTAGCACCGGCACGGTTCCTTTCGGAGAAGCGATCAACATTTCCTCAGGCTTTTTGTCCATGGTGATTGCGCGCAACATAACGGGCTGCTCAGCTAGCAAAAGCCCCAGCCTTGCACGCATTGCGTAGGGGCAATGCTGTAAGGAATAAAGAACAGGAATCACAGCTGATTTAAGGGTGGGTGCTTCAACAAAACGCTGCCTACATAGCGTGCGCCGTCAGCCGTTAAATGGCCACCATCGTAGCTGATCAGCCTGACATCTGGTGTAAACAGCGGGCAATCGTCTTCGCTTTTGCAAAGCAACGCCTGAATATCGATAAACACCGATGGCTTCAGCGATTGTTTCATGACTCGGTTGGTTTCTTGCTGTGCGCCATGTACGGGGTTTCGCAGTTGCTTTAGCTTATCGGCAGGCATGCGAAGAAATTTACGCAGATTTATTTTCCCGAAGTTCTTGCGACCAACCACGAACAGTTTTTGGGGAGCTTTGACATTTAGATTCTGAACCGTCGTTGCCAATCGCTCTGCTGACCACAGCTTCCAATTAGCAGCAATAATGACGGTATCTGCCTGCTTGATCTGGGGTAGCGCGGCAGTCAGCGTATCGGCTTCCTCACAAATGGGTGCATGCTTTTTTTCTATAAGAGCACTGATATTTTCTGTGCCAAGATATAATCCACAAATAGCGGGTATCCGCCTTGTACTAATTTGATAACGTTGATCAATCTTATTCTCGAGCAAGGCATTGTAAAAGTCCTGCGCATGGCTATCACCAATTACCAGCATCTTTTTTCGTTTGTCATCGGCACTAAATGGTTTTTCGAGCTGCTGCAGAAAACGTTGTCGGACGTACTCCCCACTTTTTTCCAAATTAGAGACTTGCAGAATATGCGCCCTAACGTCAGAAGCATTAGCGGTAACGGATGTTCCAGTAATGAATAGGAATATCAGGCCGGCAAGTAAGAACTGTTTTTTAACGCTCAATATCATTGTTGAGTTCATAAAAATGTTTTCTTTAAAAAGATGTTAGAAATAGCCTATCACAACCTCAATTTAAGACGGCAAAATAAACAAATGGTAAGCATTGACAAAATAGCTGGAGGCAACCCAATATAAAAACCAACGATTGTTTTGAATGGAGGATTAAAAATGGATGATGAACAAAACTGGCTTGATCAGGAACCTGAAGTCGCTAGAACTTTACCCTCTAAATACTTTTATGACGATGCTATTTTCGAGCAAGAAAAACAGCGCATTTTCTTAAACGGCTGGCAGTTTGCAGGACACAAAAGCGAATTGAGCCAACCCGGACAATTTGTTGTTACCGAGCTATTCGAGCAAAGCTTAATTACAGCTTGCGACAATGACGGCAACGTTCACGCATTCCATAATGTTTGCCAGCATCGCGGTAACCGTCTAGTGAGCGAACGGCGCGGTCAGAATAATGGACTATTCCGCTGTGCCTACCACTCGTGGTGCTATGGAAACAATGGAAAACTACGCGGCGCTCCTCGCAGCGAACGCATGAAAGACTTCAGCAAAGATGCGGTGAGCTGCCCTGCGGTTAAGGTCGAAATGTTTTTCGGCTTTTACTTTATCAACCTAGACCCCGATGCCCCAGCAATGAGAACTTTGTTTCCGGGTGCAGAAGAAGCCATACGTAACACTTACCCAGATTTTGATGACCTAAAACTGATAGTCGAGCAAGATGTGATCGTTCCCGCCAACTGGAAAGTGATCATGGATAACTCCATCGAGGGGTATCACTTTAAGCTATCAGGCGATTGCCACATAGACTTGGCTAAGTTGATTAATTTCGATAAGTATCAACTCATTACCAATGAGAAGTGGTGGACCTATGGCGCACCGTCAAACTTAGATGCGAAAGACCCTTACGGTGTTCCTCTGACTGAAGAACCTGACCCTAATGACCAATTTTTCAATATTGGATTATGGCCAAATAATACGTTTTATCATTTTCCATTTTCGAAGTTCTTTGCAACGTTTATCATGATTCCGCTAGGGCCTGAAGAATCGTTATTGCGCTTTGGTTATTACTCCATCCACGACCCTTTGCCTGAAGTAACAACCGCTAGCATGCGCTGGATGGATGAAGCGCTAGGGCCTGAAGATATTGATCTTAATATCAGCGTGCAAAAAGGGTTGCGCTCGATGGGCTATGATCAAGGTCGCTATATGATTGATGAAGAACGTAGTAATGAAAGTGAGCACTTGGTGCATCATTTTCATAAGCTGGTTTACCGAGCTTTGCATAACGCCTGATATATAGTCCTAGTCTAATGAAGAAATTCTGACGTATCCGACTAAGGCATGGTGACATTACAAATAGGGTTTAGAGATTTTTGTAATAACCTCTAAAAGCCATGAATTTAACCCTATTTAGACTTATATTGGATCGTCACTGGCTCTCTAATTAGTGTGTACCCTAATTAGATGTGCACACCGTTAAACTGCAGAAATATTACATCTCTTGCTTGGACATGTACTCAATAACTTTCTTGTAATCTTCATCTGTGCAGTCAATACACATGCCACCTGGAGGCATTGCTCCTTTACCGG
>CALHTA010000130.1 GCA_938038645.1 uncultured Thiotrichaceae bacterium | reverse complement strand
CGTTTAATGGGGCACGACAAAAAATATTCAGCCGCTTCCAGATGATTTGGTTAACCCCAAGTAACGATGAAGCACAAACTTGCGATTTGGGTTCAAAGTTAAAATAGCCTAAATCAGCAAGTATAATTCATACCCAAACGTCCACCATCAACATAGATAGTCTCACCTGTGACATAGCTTGCCTTATCGCTTGCTAAAAACGCGACCACATCGCCAATTTCACGTGCCGTTCCAATGCGTTGCAGCGGTGTACGAGACATCACCGTTTTCATGGCTTCTGGGTTAGCATTCACTCCAGCCAGCATTGCCGTATCAATCGATCCTGGCCCAACAGCATTCACCCGAATGCCATGCGGTGCAAGCGCTAGGGATGATGATTTAGTCAGCTGCATGACACCACCTTTAGAGGCGCAGTAAGAGGCAATTGAGGGGATCGCAACCTGAGCGTTAATCGATGACATATTCACAATCGAACCAGCAATTTTATTCGCAACCATTCCTTTAGCAGCCCGTTGTAGTGCTACAAACGTACCGATCAAGTTGATATTAATAACCGATTGGAACTCTTCGACGGTGGTTTCCAAGAAGTCATTTGGTTTGGCAACGCCTGCGTTATTAACCAATATTGAAACAGGCCCGAGTTGCTCTTCAATTTGATCAAACAGGTGGTTGATTTGCTCAGGATCCGCAACGTCACAGCCAAACGCTAATGTGCCATTACCAAGCTTTTCTGCAGCGGCTTTAACGCCTTCAACATTAATATCAGCCAGCACTATACGTGCACCGTTTTCAGCAATGGCTTCTGCGCAGGCGTAACCGATGCCCTGTGCACCGCCAGTAATCAAAGCAATGGGTTGATCACTCATAAGAATCTCCTCGGTTTGTTAAGATGAGTTATTTAAATCGTCTGCTGGTATTGTTTATCTTAATGGGGCTTTGTGTCTAGTAGATATCAAGTTGGATTCATGAAGACCCCAATGTAATAAATAAAGTCCCAATATTGATATATGTAGTCGAGTGCTTCGGACAATCTTTGATGAGTTTTAATCATGAATTAGTCAGAATTAATAGCTGTACTATCCATTAGTGCCTCTTCAAAATTAAGATCACTACTGGCCAAGCCAAAACAGGAAACCACTTATGAAAAATCATGCTCAGGTTGTTGTCATTGGAGGCGGTCTGATCGGCTGCAGCATCCTTTATCATCTGACAAAAATGGGTTGGAAAGACGTTGTGTTGCTGGAGCGAAGTGAGCTTACCGCAGGCTCAACGTGGCACGCAGCGGCCAATGTGCATGGTTTACATGACAATAATAATATCTCTCGTTTGCAGTACTACACCATGCAGCTCTACAAAGAGTTAGAGGCTGAAACTGAGCAAGGCTGCGGCATCTTTACGACAGGGTCACTGTACCTAGCTCAAACCCGGGAGCGTGAGCATCAGCTGCGAATTCAAGCGGCGAAAGCAAAGTATTTTGGTGTCGACTTTTATGAGATTTCTAAATCTGAAGCACAGGAAATGCATCCGCTAGTTAACTATGATGATATCCGCTGCATCATGTTAGAGCCGGATGGTGGAAGTGTTGATCCTTCAGGTGTAACCCATGCTTACGCGAAAGGCGCTCGTATGAACGGCGCTGAAATCTACCGTCACACGCCCGCTTTAGAAACCAATGCTCGACCGGATGGCGGTTGGGATGTGGTAACAGACAAAGGCACGATTCATGCCGAAGTCGTGGTTAATGCCGCTGGTTTGTGGGGGCGTGAAGTGGCCAAACTTGCAGGTTTTGAACTGCCATTGATGACCATGGAACATCAATACTTTGTGACTGAAAACATCGCTGAGCTAGAAGGCATTGATCATCGCCTTCCTTCAGTTTCAGATCGTGATGGTGAGTATTACTTGCGTCAGGAAGGTCATGGCCTTCTAGTTGGCGCGTATGAGAAAGACGGTCGATTCTGGGCTGAGAACGGCACACCAACTGACTTTGGACATGAGTTGTTGCCTGATGATTTGGATCGTATAACGGAAAACGTGATGCGCGCCTGTGAGAGATTGCCGGTGCTTGGCGAAACGGGAATCAAGCGTGTCATTAATGGCCCAATGATTTGGTCACCAGATAGCTCCGCTTTATTTGGTCCTGTTCCAGAGTTAAAAAATTATTATTGCTGTAACGGTATTATCCCTGGTTTCAGTCAATCAGGTGGACTCGGTAAGTTGTTGGCTCAGTGGATTGTGGAAGGTGAAACCGAGCTAGATATGTTTCCTTGGGACGTTGCACGTTACGGCAGCTGGGCGAGCAAATCATTTACTAAAGCCCGTGCGCTGGATGCTTACTCTCATCGTTTCAAGATTCACTTTCCTTATGAAGAACGTGAAGCCGGTCGCCCGATGCGAATGCGTCCGCTTTATGAAAAGCAGAAGTCTTTGGGCGCGGTTTTCGGCCTTAATTACGGCTGGGAGCACCCGCTTTGGTTTGCTGGTGAAGGCAACTCAGTTGAAGAAACGTATGGCTTTGAGCGTCAGAACTGCTTCGATTATATCGCTAAAGAATGCAATACCTTACGCGAAGCGGCAGGTCTGCTAGACATCTCTAACTTCGCGAAGTACGAATTAAAAGGTGCCGGTTCTGGCGATTGGTTGGATCTTATTGTCGCTAACAAAGTCCCAAGAATTACTGGTCGTAGTTGTCTTGCGCCATTGCTTGGCGTACGCGGCGGAATAGCCGGTGACTTCACTGTAACGCAGCTTGCTGAAGATCACTACATGCTAATTGGATCGGGCATGGCAGAACGTTATCACAAGCGTTTCTTCGACAGCGTTCCAATGCCAGCGGGCGTTACCTTTGAAAGCAAAACAGAAGCCATGGTTGGTTTCAATGTTGCGGGGCCCAAGTCGCGAGAGATCTTGCAAACGCTTACTGATACTGACCTGAGTAATGAAGCATTCCCATTCATGCGCTCAAAGCAGATTCAAATTGCGGGCATCGATGTGTTAGCCATGCGTGTGTCATTCACGGGTGATCTCGGTTGGGAAATGCATACCGATGAAGCAAACCAAGTTGCTTTGTACGAAGCATTATTGGCCGCCGGTAAACCTCACGGTATGGAGCCAATTGGTGGACGTTCACTCTTGTCGTTACGTATAGAAAAAGGCTATGGGAGCTGGGGGCGTGAATACTCGCCAGAATACTGGCCGCAGGAAGTTGGCTTAGACCGATTAATTAAACTCGATAAGCCAGAATTCTTAGGCCGCGAAGCCTATGTGGCAATCAAGGACGAAGCACCACGTTGGGAGTTAATTTGTTTGGAGATTGATGTCGAGAATGCTGATGCCAGTGGCGGAGAACCGATCTTCACTACAGATGGTGAGCCTTGTGGGCAAGTTTCTTCAGGGGCTTATGGGCACAGTGTGGGTGCATCGTTAGCACTCGGATTTATCAAAGCGCCATATCTAGATGGCCGAACTGAATATGATGTGATGATACTAGGTAAGCCTCACAGAGCAAGGCTGCTAAGCGAACCCAAATTCGACCCATCCGGCGCAAGACTCAGAGCTTAAAATATAAAAGAGGTCATCGGGCGTCTTCAATTAGGCGCCTCCCAAGCGCAGCTTGGCGAAGTCTAATTGAAAACACCCGATGACCTCGTTCTAAAGTTATGAGCCTATAGCCGCTCTTAAAGCTTCAACGCGCTTGCGGTTAACACCCAAATCTGATTTTCCAGAACGTGAACTTGAGCGTATTTGAATGACGCCAGTTTCAGTGTCTTTACGCATCTCAACGTCATCAGTGAACTTGAAGAGCTTGGATTGGAAGGTTGCCCATACGAACCCATCTTCCTGCTTTTCAACTTTCCCACCCATATTGCTAAGGGCTGTAATCGACTTGTCCCACAGTGCGTCAAGTTCTGCACTGTTAGATGGTTTTAACGCCTCAATAAATTTCTCCCCCGTTGTTTCGCTACTGACGCAGTTTGGGGTGTCAGGGCAGGGGCGTAGCTTGCCTTCGATTAATGCCGTGTCTGGTGCTTTGTCAGTAAGCGATAGATAGGCAAAGTAGATGGTGATAACAACGGCGAAAACGACGATGACTGTGAGGAGGCTTTTCATTTAAGGCGATCCGAGTAAAAGTTTCAAAGACTTGCTAGTATAAAGCAAATGTTGATATTGTCGGCAACGATACCCCACATCAACGAGCTAAACCTCTTGGATCAGCATGTTTATAGTCATACTTTATATCCTTCTTGTCTCGGCGATTGTTATCAGGGTTTTGTCAAGAGATGAGATGTCAGCCACCTCACGTTTGGCGTGGTTTTTGGTTATCGTCACTTTACCGCTCATCGGTATCATCGTTTATTTCTTGTTTGGCGAAGTTAATCTCGGCTCTAGTGCTAATAAAAAGGCCAGAAGCATCTACCGGCGAGTGCGGAACGAGGGAGGCAATGCGCTTGGCCAATTTCAAAACCTAGCGCAAATTGACTCGACCTATCGCCCCGCATTTGCCTATGCCGCATCCATCAATGGCTTTCTGACGACACATGGAAATACCGCAGAGTTGATGTCGGATGATGCGACAGCACGTGCGCGTTTAATAGAGGATTTGGATAATGCTGAGGTCTCGATCAATGTGCTTTATTACATTTGGTTGCAAGACGAGACAGGCACCAATGTCGCGCAAGCGTTGATCAGAGCAGCAAAGAGAGGGGTTGAGTGTAGAGCCATGGCGGATGCGCTGGGCTCCTACGGCATGGTTAAATCATCACTCTGGCAAGCGATGAAAGATGCTGGGGTAAAAACGTCGGTTGCTTTGCCTTTTAATAATATTATCAAAACCATACTGTTCAGCCGTCTTGATTTGAGAAACCACCGCAAAATCACCTTAATCGACAATAAAATCACCTACTGCGGCAGTCAGAACTGCGCGGACATGGAGTTTCACAAAAAGCCTAAATACGCCCCGTGGATTGATATTGCGCTACGCTTTGAAGGGCCCGTTGTTGCACA
>CALHTA010000129.1 GCA_938038645.1 uncultured Thiotrichaceae bacterium | reverse complement strand
GTGATACTTGATTTGCTGCATGTCGATCGTTTCAGCAATTCCCTTAATTGAGTACAACTGTCTTGTATAGCGCCATAGATTTGGATAATCAATAATACGTTTTAGGTTGCATTTGAAATGGCCAACGTAAACAGGATCGAAGCGAATTAACGTTGGAAATAATCGCCAATCTGCCTCGGTTGGTGTGTTGGCAACTAACCAATCTTGACCCTCAAGGCGATCTTCAAGGTAGTCCAGTGTTTCAAATAATTCATTGACGGCTGACTCATAGGCTTCTTGAGTCGTGGCAAATCCGCTGCGATAAACACCATTATTTAGCGAGTGATAAACCCTTTCGTTTACCTCATCTATTTCTGAACGAATGGCTTCAGGGTAGTAATCATCTGTGTTGCCGGTCAGGCTATTAAACGCGCTATTAAACATGCGAATAATTTCTGAAGATTCATTATTAACAATGGTATTGTTTTTCTTATCCCATAGTACAGGTACAGTCACTACCCCTTTGAAATCGGGATCAGCTAACAAATAAAGATCTTTCATTAAGGCTGAATTATGTTGTGAATCTGGAGTAGAGTTCGGGTAATCACCAAAATGCCAGCTCTCAGAACCCATGAGTGGGTGAACAAAATCCATGGTAATGTAATCTTCTAGGCCCTTTAGGCTTCGGAAAATCTGCGTGCGATTCGCCCAAGGACAAGCCCAAGATAAATATAAATGATAGCGATCTTTTTCAGCTTTAAAGCCACCAGAACCGCTAGGTCCGGCTGAGCCGTCGCTAGTAATCCAATTGCGAAAACCTGAGTCTGCACGGATAAACTCGCCTTTCTTAGTTGCTGCTTTGAAGTGGTCTTTTTCGTTAAGATCCTGAGTCATTTTTAATGCCTATGCTAAATATGTGAGGAAGCTATGAAATCTTGAAGCTTTAATGGACTCATCATATCAAAGCTATCTGTGTTTAAAACATGGTAATAAGCATAGCTGTTATTCCATAAATGTTTAGAGCAAACTTAACGTTTGACTGGCAGCACTTCACTCTTGGTACTGTGTGCGGCAGTATTCCATTAGACTTTCTAGTTGCTCGAGGTCATGATAGTCAATTTGGCTGGATGATATGAATCTTATGAAGTTATCGTTTTGAAAGAGCCTGCTAACATGTCATGTTTAATAATCTCGGCAATGCCTGGGGCAGGAAAAACAACGTTAATAGATAACACTCATTTGAAGATTCACGACAGTGACTCTCAGCAGTTTCATTATCTAAGCGATGCTCAAGGTAACTACCTAACAAAAGACGGAAATATCGTTACACATAAGGATCAGCGAGTCCCAAACCCAAATTTTTTAATAGACTACATGTCGGAAATCATTTCGCGGAGTAAAGACAATGAGATTGTTTTCGTTTCGGCACATAAAGAGGTACGAGATTTGCTCAATCAGTCAGGGAAGCCTTGGGTTTATGTCGCTTACGAAGCGACTATTAAAGCTGAGGTTGTCGATCGTATTCGCTCAAGGAAATCAGAGCAGCCTAACCATATCATCGCTGATGTTGTTGCAGAAAACTGGGATGACTGGATGGATGATGCTAAAACCTATCCAGCCCCACTGACTGTTTTCTTAAAAAGCGGCCAATACCTGTCTGATGTTATTAATGAAATAATCGACTGGCATAATCGATAAGCCGCCAAGGAAACAATCGTAAAAGCGTTAAAGAATCCGCTTCTTGTTTTCTTTAAAGACCAGCGGTTTAACCTCATCTTCTTCTCTTAAACGGCGATTCCAGATAGTCCTAAAATGAGCGAACGCCTCATCTGCTTCAATAAACTTCGGCACAAAATCAGGGCTTTCCTCAAGCAACAGTTGCTGCTCTTCGATAATCACCTTGTCTTCAATAAAGCCTTCCATTAAAGACTCTTTAAGCGAAGCGGAGGTTGCGTCATTTTCAATATTGTCGTTGTGTAAGTAGTTCCAGAAGAAGTGCGTCGTGTTGCGCGTTTCAGGTGTCATAAACTGGCAGTTGCGATACTCACGGCAGTTACTGCGATCATTCTTTTCAGCATCCCAGCCGGCAGGGGCAAATATCGTATTCATTAAGAAAATACCCGGAATATGCATTGTTAGGTCATTCAGTCGATCCAGCTTATCGCTCAGTTCGTTTTCAGGAATCACTTTGGCATGAAACGGTGGCGCATCAGAGTTGTGATGCCAGCGTTTGATACCGATTCCATCGTCCAGTTTTTCAACATCAGGATTAGTGACGTAAGCGTAATCTTCAGAGCCGCCCAAGGTATTTGTGTGGACAAACGCCACATGGGAAAAGTCTGCTAAGTTATCGACGATTAATAACCAGTTGGCTTTGTAATGTAAGTAGCTTGGCTTATCAAAGCCTCGCCACGTTTCAGGTTGACTCAAGGGAGGGAAGTCATAAATGTCATCTTCATTAGCAAGCGCTGGGTCGCCCATCCAAATCCAAAGCATGCCGCCTTTGTGGGCGACGGGATAACTGCGTACTTTGATTGAAGCAGGCACACGTTTTTGTCCTGGAACTTCTAAGCCTTTACCGTCTTTGTCGTACAAAATACCGTGATACATACAGCGTATGCAGTCACCTTCTACACGGCCCGATGAGAGTGCGGCAGCGCGATGGCAGCAGCGATTATCTAGCGCAATGTAGTCGCCACTTTCGCCTTTGTAAAACACCAAAGGCACTTCGCAAATGGTGCGGGCAAGTTTGTTGTCAGCTTCAGCAACTTCATAGTCCCATGCGGCTGCGTACCAGGTGTTTTCAACAAAAATTCGTTTCATTTTCTACAGTCCTATTTTTGCCAGC
>CALHTA010000128.1 GCA_938038645.1 uncultured Thiotrichaceae bacterium | reverse complement strand
TCAAACAAGAAAGCAGACGGTTCACGAACAATCGCGCGGCCAATGGCAACACGCTGGCGCTGTCCACCAGAAAGCTGACCTGGTTTACGGTGAAGATAATCGGTGAGGTTCAATACCTCAGCCGCTTCATCAACGCGTTTTTTAATCTCAGCTTTATCCATTTTCGCCATGCGCAATGGAAAGGCTATGTTTTTACGAACCGTCATGTGTGGATACAGTGCATACGACTGGAATACCATCGATAGTCCACGCTTCGCGGGAGGAACACTTGTCATGTCCTGCCCATCAATACTTACCTGACCACCGCTGACATCTTCTAGGCCTGCGATCAAACGTAGTAAAGTTGATTTACCACAGCCTGATGGGCCAACAAACACAGTGAATTCGCCATCTTCTATCGTCAGATCTAGCGGCGGGATAACTTCAGTATCACCGAAACTTTTGCTGACCTTATCAAGTACAAAACGTCCCATAATTTCCTCTTATTTCACTGCGCCGAAAGTTAAACCACGTACCAACTGCTTCTGACTAAACCAACCCATAATGAGAATCGGTGCGATAGCCATTGTTGATGCAGCACTTAGTTTGGCAAAAAACAAACCTTCTGGGCTTGAGTAACTCGCAATAAAAGCGGTGAGTGGTGCAGCCTTAGCTGCCGTTAAATTGAGCGTCCAAAACGCCTCGTTCCAAGCTAAAATAATATTTAGAAGCACTGTTGATGCAATACCTGGTATGGCCATTGGCGTCAATACGTGGATAATTTCATCACGCAGTGATGCGCCATCCATACGAGCTGCTTCCAAAATATCAACCGGAATTTCTTTAAAGTAGGTGTAAAGCATCCAGACAATAATTGGCAAGTTGATCAGCATCAGTACAACGACCAGACCTAGTCGACTGTCCAATATTCCCAACCCAATAAATATCAGATAGATAGGATAAAGCACACCGACGGCCGGCAACATTTTAGTAGAGAGCATCCACAAAAGAATGTCCTTAGTACGCTTTGATGGTACGAAAGCCATCGACCACGCTGCTGGAACGGCAATAATGACGCCCAATATGGTGGAGCCAACAGCAATGATGATTGAATTCCACAAAAACTTTGCGTAATCAGAACGCTCCATAACTGCGGCATAGTTTTCTAGCGTCCAATCAAAAAAGAAGAATATTGGCGGATCATTAATCGCCTGTGCTTCTGTTTTGAAACTGGTCAATATCGTCCACAAAATTGGGAAGAAGATCAGTAACCCAATTGCCCATGCAAATAGGGTATTAGTCGCTTTACGTTGGTTAGTAACTGCGCGTGCCATATCTCGTCCTCCCTTTAATTGTCTAAGTTCTTGCCAACGATGCGCATCAAGAAGATGGCAACAATGTTAGCGAGGATGATGGCATATACACCACCTGCGGAACCCAAGCCGACATTCTGACTATCCAATACCCTTTGGAAGATCAAATAGGTCAGCGTCTTCGTTCCAAACGCTCCACCCGTCGTTACGAAAATCTCCGCAAATATGGACAGGATAAAGATTGTTTGGATCAGGATAACAATCGTTATTGCCCTCGATAAATGAGGCAAAACGATGTGCCAAAATCTTTTCAGTTTTGGTGCGCCATCCATTTCAGACGCTTCAAGTTGCTCACCATCCAGTGATTGGATAGCGGTCAATAAAATTAGAGTAGCAAACGGTAGCCACTGCCATGAGACGATCAAAATGATCGAGGGCACCGAAGCCTGTGAGAGCCATAAAACGGGCTCTGCACCAAAAAACATCCAGAGATGTGCCAGGATTCCATTAATAGGATCCATGAACATGTTTTTCCATACCAACGCAGAAACGGTTGGCATAACAAAGAATGGGGCTATAACCAATATGCGTACAACGCCTTGTCCCCACATAGGCTGGTCAAGTAAAAGCGCCAGCAGTATTCCAAGTGTCACAGTGATTACCAATACACTAACAACGATTACCAATGTTGTTTGCACACTTGGCCAAAATGAACCTGAGCTTATGAAACGCTCATAGTTCAGAAAACCTACCCATTCCAAACCATCGGATAGCTTGTCTCCTCGCAGCGGAAGGTATTTCTTGAATGAGAAGAACACCGTCATGATCAGTGGCACGAGCATCCATCCTAGAAGGAGGACTACCGCAGGAGCCATCATCAAACGGGCGGCGGATCTTGAGTGTTGCGTAGCCATGATATTACCTCACTGTCAGCCAGGTGGCAGCGTTTCGGTCGAGAGTTAGATGGGTTTAAAATCAAAGGGCGGCAGATTTGCCGCCCTCTGGGTCCTACTTACTAAATCATACTGTGTGGAGCGGCTTACTTGTAACCAGCAGCTTCCATAGCGTCATTAGTGATTGTCTGAGCTTTTTGCAATGCAGCAGCGATTGACTGCTTACCAGCGTATGCTGCAGAGAACTCTTGACTTACTTCTGTTGCGATACCAGCGAACTCAGGAATTGCTGCGAACTGAACACCAACGTATGGTGAAGGCTCTACAGTAGAGTTGTTTGGATCAGCAGATAGAATTGACTCCAAAGTCATCTTCGCGAAAGGAATGTCTTTGTAGTTAGGGTTCTCATATAGTGAAGTACGTGCTCCAGGAGGAACGTTAGCCCAACCTTCTTTAGCAGCAACTAACTCAATGTAACCGTTAGATGTAGCCCACTCGATGAATTGCTTTGCAGCAGCTTCTTTCTTAGTTCCAGCTGGGATAGCTAGAGCCCAAGCCCATAACCAGTTAGAACGACGACCCATACCATTGTCTGGTGCTAGAGCAAAACCAACTTTGTCAGCAACTGTAGAATCTTTAGGGTTAGTTACGAATGAAGCAGCAACTGTTGCATCGATCCACATACCACATTTTCCCTGTTGGAAAAGAGATAGGTTTTCGTTGAAACCGTTAGTTGCGTAACCTGCTGGACCAGCGTCATCCATCATGTTCTTGAAGAAGTTTAGCGTGTCAGACCACTCACGTGTGTCAAACTGTGCGTTCCACTTGTCGTCGAACCAGCGAGCACCGAAAGAGTTAGACATAGCAGTGATGAAAGCTCCACCTTCACCCCAACCCGCTTTACCACGTAAGCAGATACCGTTAACACCAGTCTCACGGTTAGTCATCTTGCGAGCAGCGCGAGCAATATGTGACCAAGAAGGAGACTTAGGCATTGTGATGCCAGCTTTTTCGAATAGATCTTTACGATACATGATCATTGAAGACTCACCATAGAATGGTGCAGCAAACAAAGTACCTTCGTGTGAAAGACCGCCTGCCATTGCAGGAAGAATGTCAGCAGCGTTGTAGCCTTCGCTTAGATCATTTAGAGGAACTAACCAACCGTTCTTGCCCCAGATTGGAGTCTCGTACATACCGATTGTCATGATATCGAACGCACCACCTTTAGTAGTGATGTCAGTCGTTACACGTTGACGAAGTACGTTTTCTTCAAGGGTTACCCACTCAACAGTGTGACCAGTCTTCTTAGTGAAGTCTTCAGTCATACCCTGCATGCGGATCATGTCACCGTTGTTTACGGTAGCAATCGTTAGATTTTCAGCACTGGCAACACCAGCAGTTAAGAATGATGCAGCGACTGCTGCACAAAGTGTGTTCTTGAGATTCATAAATCTCCTCCTAGGTTAAAAAATACCAAGATGTAATAGAACATATAAAAGCATCTCGGGTCAATATGTATTTTTACACGGGTAAAGTTTGTCTGATCCGAGTAGTAAAACACAAAAAGTTTTCACGAGTCAACATTTAATTTTACTCGCGTAAAGTTTTAAGCAGATTCGCGCATAATTAGTTTTGCAGGGAAAAGTATCTCTTCACGTTTCTCAAGTCTTCCACCGCTATCGATCAAGCGAAACAGCGTTTCAACGGAGTATTCAGAAACAGAGGTATAGTCATGCGCAGCAGTCGTCAGCGATGGGCAGGTGAACCTTGAAAATGGATGATCATCGTGTGAGGCCACACGCATGTCGCAATCATCATCTCGACCAACCTTGATACCTTTTTCAAAGCAGGCAGCTAAAAAACCAATCGCGAGTCGGTCATTACTGCACAGTATAGTGTTTGTCGGTAGTCTACCTTCTTCTAAAATTTTTAAGCCACCTTGGCGGCCGATCTCCTCAAAGCCCCAGCCGGCCCCCTCTATGCTTAGGACGTGTGGTTCCAGCTGTCTTTCCTTCATGACGCTCAAATAAGCATCGCGGCGTTTATTAGCGTTTGGATTAGCGGGGTGCTTCATTTCAAGAAAAGCTGGTGCTTCACCTGTTCTTGTTAGGTAGTCAACCGTTTGAGAAACGAAACTATGATTATCTGAACCGATAAAAGCCTCACCCATGCCCTCGATATTACTGTCAAACAGAACCGTCGGAACATTACTGCAGAAAGTTTCAATAGCAGACTTATCTGATTCACGACCTAACGGCGCAAATAAAACACCCGCTGGCTTCATGGCGCGCAAACTTTGCAAAATACTATTTTCTAATACTTGCTCACCGTGTGAACTGAATAGTGAAGGTGAAAAACCAGCATCGATGCAACGCCTCTCTATCGAGCGCACCATTTCAGCAAAAAACGGGTCAGCAAGGTAGGGAACTATAATGCCAATATTTTTAGTCATTTGCCGATTTTGATTAACGGCGTAGATGTTTGGCTGATAGTCGAAACGCCCTAAAGCTTCCTCGATTTGTGCACGAGTAGACTGACGAACACTGTTAGGATCGTTGAAATATTTTGAGACAGTAGGACGTGATATACCACTGGCAATCGCGAACTCGGCCATATTTCTGATCTTCTTCTGTTTCATGCTTTGGTCATTTACCTAAGGGTGCTGTCAGTGGTGCAAACAATTTATGAGACACGGTTTTTAACAGTTTTATTCTGTAATTACAAACAAGGGGCTTTAATCTAAACTCATAAACCTTGGAAACTTGCATTGTGAGTTTGAACCAACTTATCCTAAAAGGAATACTGTAAATTAGTCAGAAACTCATCTATTTGCTAGACTAAGTTTACTTGAAAGGCAAACCGAAGCACTGCGACCTGCGCAAAAATTGAATCGCAATGACACAGGAGGTTCGAACAATGCAAACCACACGAACAACCCGTAACACCAATCCTCGCGCGCCAGAACTCGAGCATGCTTTCCAACGAAATCCGGATCTTGGTTATGAACCGGAAGGCTCATTTGGCTTTGTCCGCTGCTTGGAGCATGGCGCTCCTAATGAACTCATTCGTTGGCATTACCATGAAGAATACGAGTTACATTTGATCTCTGAAACCTCTGGCAAGCTGTTTGTTGGTGATTATATTGGACGTTTTGAACCTGGCAACCTAGTACTAACGGGTCCCCGCCTTCCGCACAACTGGATATCTACTGACATGCCTGAAGAAGGCGTATTAATTAGAGATCGCGTTTTGCAATTCCCTGATGAGCCACTGCGTGAAGCCAGTAAATTACTTCCTGAGCTTAAAGAGGCCTTACCGCTTTTAGAGCGGGCGAAACACGGTATTGAGTTTATTGGTGCCAGTGATATTGCCGATGCATCAATCACTCGTATTAAACAATCGTCAGGCATGGAGCGTTTTTCTGAGTTCTTGCAGTTACTGACTAA
Organism: uncultured Thiotrichaceae bacterium; assembly: GCA_938038645.1. GTDB lineage: Bacteria > Pseudomonadota > Gammaproteobacteria > Thiotrichales > Thiotrichaceae > Leucothrix. Next base: position 2,388 of record CALHTA010000128.1, on the reverse strand, counting down.
ACTAACCCACCATCAAAACTATCGCTTACTTTCAAGTGTGCAACTGCAAAGCTTTGAAGATGACGCCTCTTTAAAACGCATTAGTGAGGTCGTTGATTTTATCTCCGAGAACTACTCAACATTGTTTACCATGGCTGAGATTGCGGAACGTGTCGGTATGACTGAAAGTCGATTCTCTCGTTACTTTCGACGAGCAACAGGCAACACGTTTACTGATTTTGTAAACCGTTTACGCATAAACCGCGCCTGTCAGCTTCTGATGGAGACAGATCAATACATAAGCACAATTTGTTACAACGTTGGTTTTAACAACGTCGCCAACTTCAACCGTCGTTTTATGGAAGTCAAAGGCATGACGCCTACTGAGTTTAGAAAACAAGGCGCAGAACGTTTCGGAATGTAACGTTTAGATCCTTCTCATCTTCCGCGTTTCAGTGTCAATCTCATAAAATGGGGTGTTTCTGTCATGCACAGAATTACCAAATACCTGCACGATACCAATGCCGTTTCTCTTCTGCTTATCCCACAAACGCTTTTCTACGTGATTGTGTCCAAACAATAGAATATTTACCTGATTTTTAATGATCTTATGCAAACGCAAGCGATCGTGCAGCTGCATTACACGGAAACGGAAATTAAAATTAAACGGATGGTGATGCATGTAAAGAATGATTGTTGCATCTGGCTTTTTACGTCGAATATTTTTAATAATACCGTCAAGCTTAGTTAGTTGCGACTCACCTAACCAACCTGCTGCGGTAAATCTCGCCCAAAAACGGTAATACCAGCTTAAGCGAAACACACCCTGCATGGTGTCTAATCCTACAAAGTAGACATCATCATATTTGTTGACGATTGGGTAATTCCACTGACCGTCTCTAATATTTTGAACGCCAGAATCAGGGTCAGATTCTCTCGTCGTGAGCTTCATCGCAAAGCGGTTATAACGCTGTCTCGCCTGATAATCATCATCCAGCCCTGTTTCGCCATAATCATGATTTCCTGGACACATCAGCAACGGAAAGCCTGCGTTTTTAAGCTTGAACAATAACTTATCAGCCTCATTAAACTGCTCCTGCCGGCCGTCATGAACAAAGTCACCTGTTATCAGGACTAGTGGCTTTTCACGCTCGCGTGAGTAATGCTTAATAATCTTATCAACAAGCTTTTTCACTAGTGCGTCGCGGGTACCGTGCTCCCCGACATGTAAGTCACTGATGTGTACAAACTTCATTCCTAGCTCCCATTTTTTTCTTAAAATTCATTCCTTTAAGTTAGTTTTATAGCAGGTTTTCAAAATTCTGCAATAAATTCACTGGGCTGCTTTTAAGCAGTGATTAATTTATTTGCACATTAATTGAGCCTATTGAGCTTGGTTTTGCGCTTTACTAATTAAGCGATCTTAACCCTATAATGACTTTTTAAACTTCCTAGAAATAACTTGAGTCGTTAAGCTAACACTAACAACCAAAAAGGTACGCTACAGGTCAACCCGAGAAAGCATGAGCCGCTCTTGATTCGTCAAGTGCGGCTTTTGTTTGTCATAAATGAAAGCTTCCTGTCCCTCATACCGCTTATCTTTTGCTCATCAATTTCTAACCACTTATCACTGAATTGATGTAGTGCCCCCAAACTCAATCTATTATTGATTCATCTAGCAAAAATGTGATTTATCGCAATGACATTTTGAATGTCTAAAAGACAAGCTAACAACTAAAAATAAGCTAATAGCAAAAACAAGAGCGACCTCCCCCGAGGAAAACTCTTAGGAGAATAATAATGAGTGTCACAATCCCTGATATTGGGCAGGAAAGCGCGAAAGCGTTTATTAATTCAGATTCATTAAAATACTTAAGTACCAAACGCATTATTGACATTACAGCCATAATATTAGTGCTGCCCTTAGTGATCGGAATTGCCGTCATTACGGCAATAGCCATCAAACTAGAATCGCCTGGCGCGGTATTTTTCTGGCAGAAACGCGTCGGTATGAATGGCAAAGTTTTCAATATGTTGAAGTTTCGCAGCATGACATCTGACTCAGAAAAACATGGCTCACAGTTTGCTCAGAGCAATGACATGCGTGTTACTCGTGTTGGCAAGTTTATCCGCAAGTTTCGAGTTGACGAGATTCCACAGCTTTGGAATGTACTTAAGGGCGAAATGAGCATTATTGGGCCCCGTCCTGAACAAGAAAGCTTTGTTGAAGAGTTTAATAAGAGCATTCCCAACTACTCACTTCGTCATATGGTTATGCCAGGCATAACTGGTTTAGCTCAGACAGAACAAGGCTACGTAGCTGACGCAGAAGCGACAATCACTAAGCTAGAGTATGATTTGTACTACATCAAAAACATGTCGTTATTAACCGATGCTCAAATTACGCTA
>CALHTA010000127.1 GCA_938038645.1 uncultured Thiotrichaceae bacterium | reverse complement strand
AGATAAGCTAGGATGGCTGAAGTTACGTAGCCACAAACAGCAGACTTACTTGATGTTTAACATTACGAAACTTCAGCCATAACTTATTCTAGTTTATCTTTTTCAATTTTGCACAGATTAAAATAATTTGCACAATATCATTCAAATACATTTATTTTGTCTGAACCTTGTCAGAAATCATGAATTCGCCGGAAGCCGTCCGCTCAATGATAAATATTTCACCTGAGGCTGGGTAAGCTCCCGTTAAAGCGGTCATATTGACTTGATGCGTAACTAAGATCAGTGGTTTTGAAAGGTCTTGTTTTATAAGCCAAGCTTTAAGCGCATCGGTTTGCATTGCTTTACGCTCTTGTGTCTGGAAGAACGAGTTCATTGCTGGAAGCTCTTCAGGTATGCCGAGATCTAGGGTTGAGGCGGTATCAATGCAACGACACCATTGGCTGGTGTAAACGCGAGCTTCTGAGATACCACTGTCTTTAAAGCGTTGACCAATTCTGGCTGCTTGGTCAAACCCTTCCTGAGATAGATTTCTTTGTGTCGCACAGTTCCTAAGTTCGAAGTTTGACGGGTCCCCAAAGCCTGGGGCTATAGCGTGTCGCATGATCGCAAAGTGATTACCTGATTTGAGCGCTGTTAGGCCTGAGGTTTCATTTGCAGTCACGCTACCTTGCATCATGAGTGTAAGTCCTAGCATCGCGATGACAGAAAAAACCCAAGACTGTAATTTGTTATTCATGAATGCTCTCCTCTAATTTTCGTTAACTAATTTATACCATCCGTTAGCATAGCTAGGCTAAATCCCTTAAAAATTGGCTATACTCAATTCTGCAAAAATTAGATCAGGATAAAAATAATGCAGCGTTTATTGATTGGCGTTTTGACGCTATTGCTGACGGCTTGCTCAACCTTTGGTGTCATTGAAAATCGCTCTATTAAAGAAATCTCGACTAAGGACACTTACTCGATCGCCAATCTTATGCAAGGCACCTCAAATGACACGTCGATCATGCTGGCTTTCTCTGGAGGTGGTACCCGTGCGGCGGCTTTGTCATATGGTGTTTTAAAAGCGCTGCGTGATACTCCAGTAACATCAGAAGGTAAGTCTAAGCGTATGCTGGATGAGGTTGGCAACATTAGTGCGGTGTCTGGTGGTAGCTTCACTGCAGCCTATTATGGTTTGCATGGCGATCGAACTTTTGATGATTTTGAAGAAGTGTTTTTACGCCGCAATATTGAAGGAGGGCTGAAGAAAACATTGCTCAACCCACGTAATTGGTTTGATGAACGCGGCCATACTGAGTTGGCTGTTGATCTTTATCAGCAACAAGTATTTAAAGGGGCCACGTTTGCGGATATGCTTCGACCAAACGCTCCGCTGATTATGATAAACGCTTCAGACTTAAGCAGGGGGGTGCGCTTTTCTTTTGTGCAGGAATATTTCAATCTGCTTTGCTCTGACCTTCGTACCTTTCCTGTTGCTCGGGCGGTTGCTGCCTCCTCGGCCGTGCCGGTTGTATTTGACCCTGTGGTGATTAAGAATCATGACGACTGTAATGCTGAGCTGCCACCTTGGCTAACCGATGCGATTACGCGCTCACAAAATCAGTCCGAGTTGCAGCTAACTATTAACGGTTTGGATAGTTATAGCGATAAGAAAAATCGTAAGTATGCACATTTTGTGGATGGTGGAATTACGGATAATCTAGGGCTACGGGCAATTTATGATGTGTTAGAGCTAGGGGGCGGAGCAAGAAGGACGGCGGAAATCCTCAAGGTAAAACCCGTTAAACGGTTTGTTATTATTTCGGTTGATGCATCGACGACACCGCAAAATACCATCGATAAATCAAGCCAGCACCCATCGTTGTTTGATGCAGCAAATGCAATGAGTGACGTACAGCTACAACGCTATAATGTCTCAACGATTGATGTGATGAAGAAAAGTATGGCGCGTTGGGCAGAGCAACTTTCAACGCCTAAGCAGCAGGTTGAGTCTTACTTTATACGGCTTAATTTTAAAAACCTTAAAGATAAAACTGTTCGTGACCAACTTAATGAAATTCCAACCAGCTTTAACCTAACGGATGAACAAGTGGATTTGCTCATTAAAACAGGGAGCGACTTACTTTTTTCTAACCCCGAGTTTCAGCGCTTAAAGGCTGATTTTCTAAAAGATAAATAGATGCAATGAGTAGCCAAAACCCAATACACGCACAGCTTTTAGACGGTCAGGGTGGGGCTGTTGTTCTCGATGAGTCTGCGATTGCAAAATGGCAGCCGCAAGAGGGCAGTTTGTGGGTACACCTGAATTATGATGATGAGATTGCCATTGATTGGCTAAATAATTCATCAGGCTTCGATGAATTAATTGTTGGGGCGTTGAGGGCTGCAGAAACTCGGCCACGCGTTGTATCCAGAGGGGATGGTCTAATCGTTGCCTTGCGTGGGGTTAATTTAAACCCCGGCGCTGATCCTGAAGATATGGTTTCTATCCGCATTTGGATTGATGCTGACCGCATTGTGACGACCCGAAAGCGAGAGTTATTGTCAGTTGGTGATATCGAAGCAGAGTTTAAGGCGGGTAAAGGTCCTGTTAATTCTGCTGACTTTATTGTTGATCTTGCTGATAAACTAGTCGATCGTGTTTGCGATGTAACGAATGATTTAGAGGATGTGGTTGCTGGCTTAGAAGAGCGTGT
>CALHTA010000126.1 GCA_938038645.1 uncultured Thiotrichaceae bacterium | reverse complement strand
TCAGCGTCAAACGTTCGTACATTGTCCAGCTTGAGCTGTTTGGTAATGTCTGTGACCCAACCCTTACCAAATGACTCCCAAGCTAATACATCAACACCACGAGGGCCTAACAGAGACCACATCGCCATCTCAACCGCGCCGGTATCAGAGCCAGCAACAATCCCTACTCGATAACCTTCAGGTAGGCCTAATAATTCTGCAGTTTGCGAGCAAGCTTGACCTAGCGTAGATTTACCAATGGATGATCGGTGGGAACGACCTAATGACTCAATGTTCAATTTAGAAACGTCGTAACCTGGACGCTTGCTACAAGGGCCTGAAGAAAAGTTAGGATTCTGCGGTTTAACTTGGGGCTTCATATAATATCGCTCTGTTAAAGGGAAATGAAATCGCTTGGTGAATTAACGCTTAAATCATAAAAGGGCGACATTGTGCCACCAACCCTTTAAATATGTAAATAAAAACATATCTATGCCATAGTTTTTATAATAAGTATTAACCGCTAGGGCCTTAAATTCTCTAAGCGTAGGCGATGTTTTTGAATTGAGAAATCAATTTAGCAGAAATAAAAAAGCCGCAAATAAATTGCGGCTATATAATGGATATTAATGAATCGAATCTGATGCGGGGCGGGGGCGCACTACATCAGACCTTCATATTTTTTCCAGCAAAAACAACGACTTTTCTTGTTATCAGTATTTTTATTTTTCTAATTATGCGTCGCTGTAGCTCCGAAGAACTGCTGACTATTCTACTTTTTTAAACTGAATGAATTGTTAATGAAACTAGGCGTTTTAGACCCATTATAAGAAAGTTCGGACATTCAGAAAGCCTAGATTAAGTTTCACAAAAAGATCATAAAAATATTAGTGACAAGCCTATTATTGAGCATAATCACTACCCTGTCGGTCTAGCATTATTTTCAAATCTCGAAAGTGAAGTTGCGCTTGGTCAGGGTATTCATCCAGCTCTTTGGCAGTTTTTTCCGCAACCTCATCTGACAGGACTCTTAACGGTTGACCCGTCTGCAAAGCACGAATGTAGGTTTCAGCAGAACGCTCAAAATAAAACAAGCGATTGAAAGTGTCGGCAACACTATCGCCCAAAACAAGTAAACCGTGATTACCCATAATCATCACTTTTATCTTAGGGTCACCCAGCAATCTTGCACAACGCTCCCCTTCATCCTCGAACGCCAGTCCGCCATAACTATCATCAATCACGTATCGATTAAAGAAAGTAGCAGTATTTTGGTCTATAGGTAACAAGCGACTGTCTTGAAGAGAAGCCAAGACTGTCGAAAAGGTCGAGTGCACATGCATGACGCAGCGAGCATGCGGGCAATGTCGATGCACGCCTCCGTGTAAACCCCAAGCCGTTGGATCAGGCGCGTCAGGACCCTTCAGTACATCAGGGTCATTCGCATCTAACAATAAAATGTCACTGGCTTTAATAAGCGAAAAATGACGCTGATTGGGATTGATTAAAAACTGCGTCCCGTCATCATTCACTGACAAAGAGAAATGATTAGCCACAGCTTCATGCAGATTAAGCTGTGCGGCCATTTGAAATGCTGCGGCAAGGTCGACTCTTTCCTGCCAATAAGGTAATTGCATGTTCCTCTCCTCACTAATTTGATCCAATCTTAAAATATACAATACCTTAGATACCTAATGTCCTTTAACTCAAAGTGCCAAAATCTGTCACTATAAGTACTCAGAAACTAGAATTTCATTATCGCTTTACTGCGCTCTAGGAACTCATAATGAAACAGCCCATCTCAGTATCATTTTTGTTGGTTAAGCTATTTCCATTGTATTGCCTCATTCTGGGGACAGAGGTACTGCGTTTAGCCAATCGGTACGCAGGTAAACGCTTGTTTGAGTGGCACTACACGAGCCAAAGCGGCCTTCCAGTCGAAGCCAGTAACAGTAGTGAAGTGGTGGTTGAATATGCCCTTAAAGATCTGGAAACATCAAACTACTTGCTGACGATTGCAGGCGACGATCCCTTAGCCGACTTTTCACCTGAAATGAAACAAGTCCTCCAGCGCTTGAGCCGGCAAAAAGTCATTATGGGTGCTATCGACAGTGGGGCATTTGTATTAGCCGAAGCACAGCTGCTGCGCGATCAAACCATTACTCTTCACCCCACTGGCGCAACCTCCTTCATAGAGCGCTACCGAAGCTCAAACATAACCATTGAACAAGGCGAAATGAGGATTGATGAGCGCCGTTTAACCTGTGCTGGAGGCCTGAGTGTCGTCCCTATGATGCTGCATCTCGTGGGTCAATATGGCGGTGAAGCGCTGGTGCATGCCGTAGCGCATGATATGCGTATCAACCCCGCAGAGTTGACCAGCCCAAACACAGGAATGAAGGCTAGCCGAGTTTATAACAATTCAGGTATTGTCAGCCGCGCCTCCTTACTTATGCGAACCCATGTAGAAGAACCTTTAAGCATTCCAGAATTAGCCAAACAGTTGGGGGTATCAGAGCGTGGATTATTTAGAAAGTTTCAGGCTGAGCTGGGGCTTTCACCCAGTCGTTATTATGTGATTTTAAGATTGCAGCATGCTCGCCATATGTTGCTGCAAAGCCACTGCTCCATGACCGAAGTCGCTTTAGCCTCTGGCTTTAGCTCGCTGGGAAGTTTGTCGCGCGCATTTAAAAGGGAGTTCGGCATGCCGCCTAAACAGATGCTTGGGCAAGTTCGTGAACATGGATACGCTGGGATTGTTCCAGAAGCTCAGGCACATAGCCGCTTGAACTGGTCACCAGCTCCAACTAAATAAAGCCGTAGTCTAAAACACTCTGAGATGATGACTTAATCCGCTTTTTAGCTCATCACGAATGATTTCTAGCCCTTTGACCACTGCTTCAAGCGTCACTGGCCCACTAATACAAATTCTTATGGCTTGAGGTGCTTCAAAACGCCCTACCGCAAAAGGCTCACTCGACAATACCGACACGCCCTTCTCACTCATTCTAGCGACAAAATCAGATGCTCTCCAAGGCTCTGGCAAATGCAGCCAGATATGAAAACTCCCTGCTAAAATATTACAGTTAAAATCAGCTAAGATTTCTGCTGCAGCCTGCAAACGTTTGTCTAACTGCTCTTTTATATTTAGCTGGCTCGACTCAAATCCATCGTCCGCGATCCACCGATGCGCTATCTCGACCGTCATCGGTGAGGTAAACCAACAATGCGAACGAATCGCCTCTGAAACCTGCAGACTCAACTTTGCAGGGCTTAGCAAATACCCCACGCGCAAACCACCGGCCAACATTTTGGAGTGGCCATTGATATGCAACGAGCGCTCTGGATTGAGTTGGTAGAAACTCGGCGTTTCGTCTTTACAATAAAAAGCGGAAATCGCGTCTTCAATAATCCAGAGATGATAACGTTCTGCAATCTCCAATATCTTATGCTTTCGCTCCAACGTCATTTTGGAGTTCGTTGGGTTTTGAGCCACAGGGATACAGTAGAGTGCTCGAAAACGGCCCGCTTTACAGTACTCCTCAAGCGCTTCCGGCAGTAAGCCGTGCTCATCTTGCGGCAAGCCTGTGACCTTAATTCCCATCTGTGACGCCGTTGCATTGAG
>CALHTA010000125.1 GCA_938038645.1 uncultured Thiotrichaceae bacterium | reverse complement strand
CTCCGTCATTTGCTGGTTGCTAAAGGTTACCGAGAAGCTGTTACCTATAGTTTTGTGCCTGCAGAAGTTGAACAGATGTTAAATCCTGATCATCAAGCAATAAGGTTGGCTAATCCAATTTCAGAAGAGCTAGCCATCATGCGCAGTACGCTCTGGTCTGGTTTACTTCCAGCTGTTGCTAAGAACTTGAATCGTCAGCAATCGAGAGTCAGATTGTTTGAAACGGGCTTAAACTTTGTCAATAGCGATACTGGTATCTTGCAGCGTAAACAGCTTGCAGGTGTCATTACAGGCTCACGTAGCAATGAATATTGGGAAGCTAAGTCCGCTAATGTCGATTTCTTTGATGTTAAAGGGGATGTTGAAGTCTTATTGGCAGAGGCAACAAAGCACACGTACAATTTTACAGCGGTAGAACATCCTGCGCTTCACCCTGGGCAGTCTGCTCAAATTACCATGGGTGAGAAAGTAGTAGGGTGGGTTGGCGCACTCCATCCGCGTTTAGAAAAAGCATTTGGCTTGTCGCAGTCGGTCTTCTTGTTTGAGCTTGATCTGAATGGAGTTTCTGAAAAGTCACTTCCTGCTTATACAAAGCTCTCTAAATTCCCATCAATTCGCCGAGATATTGCATTAATTGTAGACAAGTCAATTAGCTCAGCAGCTATTTCAAATGCCATTAATAATTCTGGGATAAATGAATTAATTTCACACCATATTTTTGATGTGTATGAAGGTGAGGGGGTCGAAGCTAAACAAAAAAGCCTCGCTTTAGGCTTGATTTTCCAAGACTTTTCACGCACTCTAGAAGATGCTGATATTAATTCGCATGTCGAGGGTATTGTGCAGCTGCTAGAAAAACAAACAGGAGCAGTGCTGCGTTCTTAGCGCAGAATTCGTTTCAATATTCTCAATTCTCGTAGGTTTAGGAGCAACACTGATGACATTGACCAAAGCCGAAATGGTCGAACATTTATTTGATGAGTTAGGTTTAAATAAACGTGAAGCCAAAGAGCTTGTTGAGATGTTTTTTGAGGAAGTAAGGGGAGCACTTGAACGCGGTGAGGGTGTGAAACTATCAGGATTTGGTAATTTTACCTTGCGTGATAAAAAGCAGCGTCCGGGTAGAAACCCGAAATCCGGAGAAGCAATCCCTGTCAGTGCGAGACGTGTGGTTACCTTCAGACCCGGACAAAAACTCAAACAGCGGGTAGAAAATTATGCTGGAACCATCGAATAACCAAGAACTTCCTCCGATACCGGGGAAGCGATACTTCACCATTGGTGAAGTCAGTGAATTGTGTGGTGTTAAGTCACACGTACTGCGCTATTGGGAACAGGAATTTCCTAATCTGAAGCCGATGAAACGACGAGGTAATAGACGTTACTACCAGAGGCAAGACGTACTATTGATTCGTCAGATTAGGAGTCTACTTTACGAACACGGCTACACGATTAGTGGTGCTAGGTTGAAGCTCAATGGTGAAGAAGCCGAAGATGATACTAATCAATCGAAACAGCTGATAAGACAGTATATTGTTGAGTTAGAAGATATTCTCAAGCTGCTCAAGCAATAAGACAGTATTTAAGCGGTCGGAATAAAACCCCACCGCTTTTTATTTGCATGCGAATTATCTTTGACTGGACTGTTTATTCAGTTGTCATTGAAGCGACACACTCATCCACAAGCATTTTAATTTCTTCACTAGATAGTAAGTCTTTTTGAGTAATAGCAATATTGCATTGCTCACGTACTCTTTGATCTCTTTCATCGTCAACCGGCTTTTCAGTTGTCAAATGACCACTGTTGCGATCTACACACTCTATGATTGCTTGCTCAAGTTTTGACTCTGGTATACCAACAGATTGAGATAGCCTTTGGCATTGCGCCACAATATCTTCAATAGCTAGGTCGGAAGATCCTAAATTGTCAATTGCACTTACTGGCTCGATAATTTCTTCATCAATAAGTGTTAAACCAGCGCTGCTGTCTGAGTTTTCTAGGGTCACTTTTGGACGTTGGTTGTCGACTTCTTTGTTTTTATCAATTGTAAGTTTGATTTGGGTATTGCTATTGGTTGTGCTTGGATTGGATCCAGTTATCCAGTTATATTTCATGCCTAGATAGACTGCGCTAAAAAAAATAACGATAGCTAATAGCCCCGTTCCAAAAAGCCATTTCAGATTCATTAGAAATTTCCGCACCTTACCAGACAGCCTTAATAATCAGATATTAGAGCAGAAAGTATTATATTTAGCCAGTTACAAAGCATGCTGTATCTGTTAAGCGTGAGTTAATCGCTTTGTTGAGCTTCGTCGGCGTGCTCTGCTCTGATGCTTTCGATCCTTTGGCATGTCTTTGGCATTGACAATCAAGAACCCACAAACATTTTGTTTAATTCTAGTCAAAGAATCTACGGTGCGTTTAATTCTATCAGAGTGGTTTTTCATGCCTGATTCGTCGGTAACCACAAGTGTCCTGGTGGCAAGCGAAGATAAAACTAAGGTTTCGGCAAGTCCAGACGCGGGCGCTGAGTCAATGATTACAAAATCAAATCTTTGCGAAGCCTGTGAAATTAAATAAGCCATTTTCTCGCTACTTAGCATACGCATTGGGTCGTCTTTATAGTTACCGGCGGTAATGACAAATAGGTTAGTAATTGCTTTTATAGTTTGAGTAATTCCAACTAAGTCAGTTTCATTCCCTAAGTAATCTGAAAGGCCAGTTGTATTAGCTATACCGATTTTCTTATGAATTGATGGTAGGCGTAAGTCTGCATCAATCAATAAAACCCTAAGCCCCATCTGAGCGTAGGAACAGGCAAGGTTACAGGCAGTTGTACTTTTACCTTCACCTTCCATTGCACTTGTCACTAACAGCACTTGATCATCTGCTTGATTACTTTGGAAGCGCATATTAGCAGAGAAAACTCGATAAGCCTCCGCAAACTGGCTATTGGGAGCCGCTTTAGAGGCGAGCGCAAGATTTCGTTTTGATGACCTGTCTGGCTTAGGGATTGCGCCAAGAACTGGCAAACCAGTGAATTTCTCAAGATCTTCCTTCGACTTGATAGACTGATCAAGTGAATCTCTTAAAAAGGCTAGACCTAGACCCAATAATAGCCCGGCTAGAGTCCCTACCAAAATATTGAGCTTAGGATTTGGACGAAACTTCTTTCTCGGCTCTCGGGCAGGGTCAATGATGGTAATGTTACTTGTATTTGCATTGGCCGCAGAAGCCACACCTACTTCTTCTAGTCGCTTAAGCAAGCCGTTATAAAGTGATCCGCTAGCTTCGACGTCACGCTTAAGCGTGTTGAATTCAGTGCTGCTGCCCTGTAAAGAATAAAGCTTTCTATCAAATTGATTCACTTCCGAACGAAGCTTTTC
>CALHTA010000124.1 GCA_938038645.1 uncultured Thiotrichaceae bacterium | reverse complement strand
GTCGCATCACCTTTAACTACGGCAGTCATCATGCGAAGCACCGCTTTAGCATTCTCAGGCTTCATGATGCGTCGACCGATAGGCGCTTCGGTTTGCTTCAGTAATTTGGCAGGAACCAAGATTCCTTCATTAGCAAACACAGTGTAGGCCTGCGCTAGCTGCAATAAACTCACCGACATTCCATAGCCGTAGCCATGCGAAGCACGGTCAACCTTGCCCCAATCCTCGTAGTAGCTTAATCCACCAATCGTTTCGGCCGGCGCACCAGAATCTGGTCGCAAACCAAAGCCTGCGCGATTCAAAAACTTCCAATGCTCTTTAGGGTCCATAAGCAAAGCGACTTTCGCGGACCCCACGTTGCTAGACCTAGCTAAAACCATATCTAATGTCAGCGTGCCATAATCACGAGGATCTTGAATTTTAGTTTTACCCAGCTGTAGAAAGCCAGGTGAAGTATTTATTGAGACACCAGGTCCGATAGCTCGCGCTTCAAGCGCCGCTGCAATCGTTAACGGCTTTATTGTCGAGCCAGGCTCAAATGCATCCATCACTGCACGATTGCGGTAATTCTCAGCTTTAAGCGTGCCGCGAGCATTAGGGTTAAACCCTGGCATGTTTGCCAACGCCAAAATCTCACCCGTCCGTGAGTCAAGCACCACTACTGAGCCTGCTTTGGCACTCAGTTGATGCACTTGCTCTTTAAGAATTTTATAAGCTTGATATTGAATACGGCGATCAATACTCAAAGTCACATCCTGACCAGGAATCATCGGTTCAACTTGCTCAACATCCTCAATTAAACGCGCCGCACCATCCTGGATGACCTTCTTCTTACCTTGCTGTCCGGCTAGCTGTTCATTCATTGAACGCTCAATGCCTTCTACACCCCTATCCTCGATGTTCGTAAAACCTACAACATGCGCAATGGCTTCTGCCATTGGGTAGAAACGTCGGTATTCGTTTTGTGAACCCACACCAGGGATTTTTAATTCTGCAATAGCTTCCGCTTTTTCAGGCGATGCCTGACGCACCAAGTAAACAAATTGTTTCGCACTATTCGTCTGTAGCAACTTGCCCAGCGAACCAGGCTCCATCCCAAGCATATCTCTTAACTTAATAAGATTGACATCAAGCTCATCAAGCTGATTTTTAGCATTGGTAGAAATTTTAACGTCTTCATCTTCAGCAGCCGAACGAATAATATTCCGTTCCATAAAGTAACGGGATGGATCAACCCACACTGACTCTACTGGCGAGCTTATTGCTAAGGCTTCATTGTTACGATCCATGATCATGCCGCGATATGGCGGAATGGTCATTGTTCTGAGTTGACGCTTATCCGCTTGAGCCTGCAACCAAGACTGCTGAAACACCTCTAAATAACCCGCACGCAACAACATCACCACGATACCGGCTAGCAGCAATAGCAATAACACTAAGCGCCTACCCCGATACACCGGAGAAATTAATGCAGATTGTTTAGTACGTCGCGTCACTCTCGTATCACCCTAATATCTACTGCCCGAGGCATATGCATGCCTAACTCACGTCGGGCCTGAGCCTCAACGCGCACTTCGTTTAAATCTGTTTCTTGCTGCAACTTCAATTGACTCCATTCGGCGGTCAATCGATCGCGCTGCTGCTGCACCTTTTGCTCTTCAACAAATAAAGTGCGTGTATAGTTTCGCTGTGCGACCACTTCAATCGCGGTGAAAATCACCCCAACGTAAAGTGCTAGCAATACAATGAGACGCCAATGCTTCATGCCGCGCGCTCCAAAATGCGCATCACCGAACTTCGTGAACGCACATTTTCTTCAACTTCATCAACACCCGGCTTGATTGCTTTACCAACAAGCTTAAACGGCATATCCAAAGTGGAATCCATCACAGGAAGCCCTCTTGGCAAAACCGGTGGCGATGAACATTTCTTAAAGTAACGCTTCACCATTCTGTCTTCTAAAGAGTGAAAACTAATCACTACTAAACGACCACCAGGATTTAAACGCTCTACTGCTACCTCAAGACATTTTTCTAAATCAGCCAACTCTTCATTAATGAAGATGCGGATCGCTTGAAAACTTTTCGTCGCCGGATGCTTTTTTCCATGAAATTTGCGAGGCACCGCAGCACTAATTAAATTCGCCAGCTGTAACGTTGTTTCAAGCGGCTTCTCATCCCGCGTCTCAAGAATGCTTCTGACAATGCGACGAGCAAATCGCTCATCCCCATATTTCCAAAGCACCTCTAGCATTTCAGACTCAGTCGCTGTCGCAATCCATGTTGCGGCTGACAAACCTTGTTGAGGATTCATTCGCATGTCCAGCGCGCCATCTCGCTGAAAACTAAACCCTCTAGCCCCATCATCTATTTGTGGTGAAGAAACCCCTAAATCTAATAACAAGCCATCAAACGTTTGAGGAAGTTGATTCTGCTCAAGCGCTTCAGACAATTGTGCAAATGACCCGTGAAATACCGACAACCGAGAATCATTGGCAAAACGTGATTTTGCATCGGCAATCGCAACGGGGTCTTTATCAATAACCAATAAGGAACCATCAGAACCTAATTGCTTTGCAATTTTTTCTGAATGCCCACCGCGACCATAAGTACCGTCGACATATACACCACCAGCCTTAACTGACAGGGCATCGACAGCTGCATCCCGCAGCACTGTCACATGTTGAAGCACATCAACCATGTAAACGTTCCAATAGTTTATTTAAAGGGAAACCTGACTTAAAACATCATCCGTTTCCAGACTAGCTTGTGCCTCTGAAATCCAGGCATTACGCTGAGCCACCCATGTGCCTTCATCCCATAATTCGAACTTGTTAGCCTGACCTACCAAAACCACTGGCTTGTCAATACTTGCGTATTCACGCAATGGTGCAGACAACAAAATTCTTCCTTGTGAATCCAGCTCTACTTCCGAAGCATGTCCTAACACCAATCGCTGCATGTTCCTCACGCTTCTATTCATATTTGGCAACCGCATCAAGGTTTTCTCAACGGTTAGCCATTCGTTCATTGCATAAATCAGCAAACAATTATCCGTGTGATCAACTGTCACAATCATCTGCCCTGCTGAACTTAACTGAACCGACTCACGATAACGTGAAGGAATCGCAAGGCGCCCTTTACTGTCAACATTGAGATTGGATATTCCACGAAACATGTGTTTTTTTCCGGTTCAGTAGCGACACAATTTGAAGGGAAAACCACAATTCCCCACAAAATGCCACTTTTCGCCAATATAGCCACCAATCCCCCACAGGTCAACACAGATTTATTAAAAACCTCTAGAAAAGACAATTACTTAGCGGAACGGTAGGTAGGAAAACCTGAACAAATATCAGTTTATTTTTATATAACAGACTAATGGTCGAGCAACTTAATAAGTTACATTAAGTATGGAAATAAATCCGAGTCATTTGTTTAATAAATAATCGATATGGCGGCTTTATAATCAAGGAAGTTCGAGTTGGCCGATAAGCCGGGTTCTGTCTTGGACAGTCATTCGTCTGAATATACGTCACCGCATATTTCAAGCAACCTACCCGGATACAGTGCGGGTCGCACCATCGTATCCCTATTTGGTCTTGCTCCGGACGGGGTTTACCTTGCCACAAACTGTTACCAGCTGTGCGGTGCGCTCTTACCGCACCCTTTCACCCTTACCACTTGCGTGGCGGTCTTCTCTCTGCTGCACTTGCCGTCAGCTCACGCTGCCCAGAAGTTATCTGGCGTCCTACCCTGTGGAGCCCGGACTTTCCTCCCAACCCTAGCCTAAACTGGGGTTGCGCGACTGCCTGGCCAACTCGAGGGCGGAGGGTATCACATGTTGGCGTGCCTGTGGTATTCGTTTTGCTTCGCCCCTCGTCTTTGGGCTGGTGGGATGGTTACGTTTGTGTTGACTCGGAAGGTCTGCGCTAAACGAATACCACAGGCACTGGATTTGGTGTGATACTGGGAGGTGGGTGATGGAGCACAACTTCAGCCTCCCACTCTGCTGAACAGAAAACCGTCTCCCATGCGCCACTATTGAGTGATTGGCAGGGTTATTTGATAAGCGAAGACCTTCCGAGTCACATCTCAAGTTTACACCCCTCAACCCCAAGACGAGGGGCGAAGCGTTCAAATAACCCTGTCAATCACCCTCAATCAACAAAGCCATTTTATAGCAGGTGTTTTTGGGTTGGCCGGTTATTTGGGAAGCTAGTTTAGCAGCTTGTTTTATGGGAAGCTCTTTTACTAGGACAGCTAGAAGAGTCTCTAGCTCAACGCCAACTTTATCATCGGTGGGGCCTGCGCCCTGAACCATTAGCACGAAC
>CALHTA010000123.1 GCA_938038645.1 uncultured Thiotrichaceae bacterium | reverse complement strand
CTTAAAGCGTTTGATATTGAAGGGTTACCGATCATTCGAAAATGGTTAGTGGTGCGGCACAGCAATCTTCAATTGGCCCCAGCCGCTGATGCGCTTTACAACTTTTTTATCGATTCGGGTGTTAAGTACTTCCCAGAATACTCACAAACTTAATTGTCACTCGTCAAAAACTTCTTGATAATATTTTCTAAATCACTATATTAGCAAATTCTAATACTTGGAGCGGTTTAGATTATGTCCTTTAAGCAATTATTTGACCCTGAAACGTCAACGCTAACTTACATTTTGATGGATCCTGTTACCAAACAGGCTGTTATCATTGACCCTGTATTTGGCCAAGAGCAGCGAGATTTAGCTGAACTTGAAGCAATGGGGGCCACCTTGGCTTACATCGCTGAAACGCATGTGCATGCTGACCATGTGACCGGTGCAAGAATTATTAAAGAAGCGACCGATTGCCAATTTATCTCTGGCGAGGGAACCGGTATCACTTGCGGCGACAAGCTGATGGGTGAAGGTGACTCGGTGCAGTTTGGAGAAGAAACGCTTCACTCAATTAAAACGCCGGGTCATACCAGCGGCTGTACTAGCTATCGCTGGCGAGACCGTATTTTTACAGGTGATACTTTGTTAATTGGTGGTTGTGGTCGGACTGATTTTCAGCAGGGCGATGCTGGCGAGTTATTTGATAGTTTGCAAAAGCTGCTTAGCTATCCCGATGAAACCTTGATCTACCCTGCCCATGACTACAACGGCTACCGCGTAAGCAATATTGCTCAAGAAAAGTTGACTAATAATCGCATTAAAGATCGTACGCGTGAAAACTTCATTGAAAATATGAACAGCCTTAATCTCCCTAATCCTGCCAAAATCGACGTCGCAGTCCCTGCCAATATGGTCTGTGGAAATGATGATCGTGGTGAATTAGATACGCGAGTTGTAGAGCACTCGGCTTAGGAAATTACTATGAATACAGAAATAATTTATGCCGCCTCTTTAGGCGGTGCTCTTATCGGCTTGTCTGCTGTTTTCCTAATGCTAACGCTTGGTCGTATTTCGGGCATTAGTGGGATCACCTCTGGGCTGTTATCCCTTAGTTTGACTAAGAACGATTTATGGCGCGGTGCTTTTTTGATTGGTTTATTGCTCGGGCCAATGGCTTATTTGGCTCTGGGGGGAAAACCACCTGAAGTGAATATTGAGAGTAATTTTGCTTACCTCGTTGTGGGTGGTCTGCTGGTTGGCTTTGGGGCGTCAATGGGGTCAGGTTGCACGAGTGGGCACGGAGTTTGTGGTATCGCTAGGATATCGCCACGCTCTTTAGTTGCGACGGCAGTATTTTTGACGACTGCCATCATCACCGTCTTTTTAAGTCGTTAATCAAGGAGTTTGTTATGAAAGAAATCTCTGCCTTTTTCGCGGGTTTGTTATTCTCTTTGGGACTTATTTTTTCAGGAATGACGAACCCTGAAAACATCTTTGGCTTTTTAGATATAACGGGAAACTGGAACCCTTCACTCGCCTTTGTGCTGCTTTCAGCCGTTATTGTCACTGGGATTGGCTATCGCTTGGTATGGAAGCGCAGCGCGCCAATGTATGAAGTTTCGTTTTCAGTGCCAACCAGCCGGGTCTTAGATAAGCGTTTAATCATCGGCTCCGCTATTTTTGGTGTGGGTTGGGGGCTAGTAGGGCTATGTCCCGGTCCTGCACTTGCTAGCGTCTTCACCATTAACGGTGTTAAAGCGCTGGTTTTTATTGCGGCAATGGCAGGTGGAATCTTATTGCAGCGTAATTTGTCATCGTTAATTGAGCGTAAAACGGCCTCTATTACTTAATGAGTGGATAATTAAAACTTAATTTTTCATAAATAAAATCTAGTTATTTTTTTCCATAATGAAACGCTAATGTACCTAATTAAGCGCACCTGATTTGTAATCAAAATTCTCTTGGTGCGCCTTCATCTCACTTGAAGATTAGGGAATAAAATCATGAGAATTAGCGTACCAAAAGAAATAATAAATGGAGAGAGGCGTGTTGCAACCACACCTGATGTGGTGACTCAGCTGCTCAAGCTAGGTTTTGATGTTGCAGTCGAGTCTGGAGCGGGCGAAGCAGCCAACTTTAGTGATGCAGCTTATCAGGAAGCTGGCGCGTCGATTGTTGAGGATACTCAGAGCTGTTGGAAATGCGGCGATATTATTTTAAAGGTCAATAAGCCGACTGAGTCTGAAGTCGATCTATTTCAAACGGGTCAAACGCTGATTAGCTTTTTCTGGCCCGCACAAAACGAAGCAATGTTGGCTAGTCTCTCCGAGAAAAAAGTTAACGTCATTGCCATGGACGCTGTCCCTCGTATTTCCCGTGCTCAAAAAATGGATGCCCTTAGCTCAATGGCAAACATTGCTGGCTATCGGGCAGTCGTTGAAGCCTCTAATCACTTCGGACGTTTCTTTACCGGTCAGATTACAGCCGCTGGAAAAATCCCTCCCGCCAAGGTGTTAGTTATCGGTGCGGGTGTTGCTGGGCTTTCCGCGATCGGCGCAGCTAGCAGTATGGGAGCCATCGTAAGATCATTTGACACTCGCCCTGAAGTAAAAGAACAAGTTGAAAGCATGGGGGCGGAATTTCTGCTGTTGGAATTTGAAGAAGATGAGGCGGGTGGTACAGCAGGCGGCTATGCCAAAACCATGAGTAAAGAATTTATCGATGCTGAAATGGCCTTGTTCCGTGAACAAGCTAAAGAGGTCGATATCATAATCACTACCGCCTTAATCCCCGGTCGTCCCGCACCAAAATTGATTCTCGCTGACATGGTTGAGCTCATGAAACCGGGCAGTGTGATTGTTGACTTGGCCGCAGAGCAGGGAGGTAACTGTGAGTTGACCGTACCCGGTGAGGTGGCTGTAAAACATGACGTGACACTGATTGGATATACCGATTTGACCAGTCGTTTAGCCACTCAGTCAAGCCAGTTATACGCGACTAATCTGCGTCATATGCTGACTGATCTGACACCCAATAAAGACGGCAAGATCAACATTGACATGGAAGATGATGTTATCCGCGGAGCCACTGTTACAAAGGCTGGAAAAGTGACTTGGCCGCCACCACCTTTAAGTGTGACAGCAGCACCTTCTGCACCTCAATCAATTGCTGAAAAAGCCCCTGAACCTAGTAAATCTGAGCTAAAAGCTGAAGCTAAAAAGAAAAGCATGATCACGCTAGCGACAGTGTTTGGTTTAATTGTGTTCCTACTCTGGGTTGGCTCCGTTGCACCTCCTGCCTTTATGGGACATTTGATCGTTTTTGTTCTAGCTATATTCGTGGGTTGGCAAGTCATTTGGAATGTTTCTCCATCCCTACATACGCCGTTAATGAGTGTCACTAACGCTATTTCCGGAATTATTGTTATCGGCGCCATTTTACAGATCGGATCACCCTCTGGAATTGTTGCGGCCTTGGCCTCAGTCGCTGTGCTCATCGCTACTATCAACATCAGTGGTGGGTTCTTAGTCACCCAGCGTATGCTGAAAATGTTCAGTCGAGAGGAGGACTAAGTCATGATGAATGGAATGGTTGTTGCATCGTATATCGGTGCCAGTATTTTATTTATTTTAAGCTTGAGCGGGCTGAGTAAGCAGGAGACGGCTAAGCGTGGCAACCTCTATGGTATGGCGGGGATGGCGTTGGCAATCTTAGCCACCGTGCTGAGTGACAAGGTTGAGTTTTACGGTTTGCTTATTGTTATGGTGCTGATCGGTGGGGTTATAGGTATGTTCCTCGCCAAGCGTGTAGAAATGACCTCGATGCCGGAGCTGGTTGCGGTTCTACACAGCTTCGTTGGT
>CALHTA010000122.1 GCA_938038645.1 uncultured Thiotrichaceae bacterium | reverse complement strand
GTATCGAGCATCCGTTGACGTAGAGGACTTACTTTCATGATAAACCGCCTTAAATTGTCTGTTTAATAACAACTTAAGTTTGGCTTATTTGTAGAAAATTACTTTAAAATCAGCAAGCTACCGCGAAGCGGTTTAGTTCAACAGTTTAATATCTGGATGCGGTGACGAACAGGCTATCCCGCTTCCGCTTATCAGGTTGTAGTGGATTCCAGATAGTCTGGCTTTATCATAACAAAGATTACAGGCCAACTCAGCTAATAATCAATGAATAATAACTATACATCACTAAACATTGAACCACCTACCTCCTACACACAAGAATTTTGGGATAACTACGCTATTTTTCTTTTAAAACAAGGAATTAAAGAAGGTAGTATCAAATGGTACGTCCTCCGTACCAAGCAGTACATAGCTGCTTATCCTGATAAAAATGTCCGCACTCACACACAGCACCAGGCCGAAGAATATCTAATCAAAGTCGGCCACCAAACTCAGCTAAAAAGCTGGCAATTCACTCAAACCATTCATGCTATCCAGCTTCTCTTTTCTCAGGCTCTCAAATTAGACTGGTCAAATCAGTTCGATTGGAGCTACTGGAAAACATCCGCAAAAGAACTTGATAAAAATCACCCCACGGTTGCCCGCGATTATTCTGATGTTTTAGATGGCCTGAAAGGTCTGGAAGAAAAACCACATAATCCCGAACTAAAAGAACGCTACAAAAAAGACATTGCCGAAGTCGTTCGTGTTATTCGAAACAAAAACTATGCCATGCGCACAGAGAAAAGTTATCGACAATGGGTTGCACGACTTTTTTACTTTCATCAACCTGATGATCCACGCACTTTAGAATCAGCAGATGTAAAAAAATACCTCGAATATCTAGTGTTAAAACGTAACGTGTCCGTATCTACCCAGAAACAGGCACTGAATGCATTTGCATTCCTGTTTAAACACGTCTGGAGTAAAGAGTTGGGGAATTTGGGTGAGTTCACTCGATCCAAGCGCCCACGTAAATTACCGACCGTCTTATCAAAAGACGAAGTTCGTAGCGTACTTGATCAACTGGAAGGTAATCATCAGCTAATGGCTGGCCTAATGTATGGCGGTGGTATGCGCTTGATGGAGTGCGTTACCCTGCGTATTCAGGATATTGACTTCCACTATCATCAAATCATGATCCGTAATGCGAAAGGCTTTAAAGACCGTATTGTTCCTTTACCTGTTAAGTTTAAAATAAGGTTAGAAACGCAGATCGAACGAGTTACCCAGCAACACAAACAAGACCTGCAAGAAGGCTACGGTGAAGTATACTTACCCGATGCACTCGCTAGAAAATACCCAAATGCACCTAAAGAATTGCGCTGGCAGTATTTATTTCCTGCAACACGAATTTCCGCTGATCCACGAAGCGGCGTTATTCGACGCCACCATATTCATGAAAGCAGTATTCAGAAAGCCATTAAGCGGGCGGTCCAAAAAGCTGGAATTGTCAAACGTGCCACCAGTCATACCTTTCGCCACTCTTTTGCTACTCATCTTCTAGAAGCAGGTTACGACATTCGCACCGTACAAGAACTACTAGGGCATTCGGACGTATCCACTACCATGATCTATACTCACGTTTTAAACACCCCCGGCCTGAACGTAAGAAGTCCTGCCGACTTGATATGAAGGCCCAACACAAAACGGGGCTAGATCCAAATAGGACCTAACCCCGCTCAAAATCACCTAAAGCACCAATCCCTCAGCACTTCACACAACCTTACTTCTTCTTATCTAAAATAATCTGCTGCCATTTCTGAGGACCTGTCTGATGTACAGACTCACCCAGTGAATCAACCGCAACCGTCACAGGCATATCTCTTACATCAAACTCATAAATAGCTTCCATGCCCAACTCAGGGAACGCTAGCACTTCAGCGTTAACAATCGCTTTAGACACCAAGTAAGCCGCACCACCCACTGCCATCAAGTACACAGACTTGTGCTTCTTAATGCTTTCAATCGCCATAGGGCCTCGCTCAGCTTTACCGATCATACCTAGCAAACCTGTCTGCTCTAGTACCTGATCTGTAAACTTATCCATACGTGTAGACGTTGTAGGACCTGCAGGGCCAACCGCCTCTTCACGAACAGGATCAACGGGGCCTACGTAGTAGATAAAGCGGCCTTTTAGCGATACTGGCAACTCTTCGCCACTGTCCAAAATACCGACGATTTTCTTATGTGCTGCATCACGACCCGTCAACATTTTGCCTGATAGCAAAATCACTTCACCTGGCTTCCAGCTTGTAACGTCTTCAGGAGTCACCGTATTCAAATCAACTCGACGTGAGTTCTCACCCGCTTCGTAAGTGATGTCTGGCCATGCTGACAAGTCAGGTGGCGTCTGTAGCGACGGGCCACTACCATCAAGTGTGAAGTGTGCGTGACGTGTTGCCGCGCAGTTAGGAATCATACAAACAGGCAGTGACGCTGCGTGAGTTGGGTAGTCCTTAATCTTGATATCAAGCACCGTCGTTAGACCACCAAGCCCTTGCGCACCAATACCCAGATCATTCACTTTATCCCTGATCTCAAGGCGAAGCTCTTCCGCACGGTTCTGTGGACCACGTTCACGGAGCGCTTGGATATCAATAGACTCCATCAAGGCTTCTTTCGCCATGACAGCCGCTTTCTCAGCCGTTCCACCGATGCCTATGCCCAGCATACCCGGTGGACACCAACCCGCGCCCATTGTCGGCACCGTTTTTAGCACCCAATCAACAATGCTGTCACTAGGGTTGAGCATCGCCATCTTCGCTTTGTTCTCTGACCCGCCACCTTTGGCAGCGATATCAAGCTCAATTTTGTCACCCGGAACTACCGTCATATGGATAACAGCAGGCGTGTTGTCCTTGGTGTTCTGACGCTTACCCGCAGGATCAGCAAGAATAGACGCACGAAGCACATTATCAGTGTTGGTGTAAGCACGACGCACACCTTCGTTAATCATGTCTTCAACGCTCATTCCATCCGCATCCCACTGCACTTGCATACCGATCTTTACAAACACAGTCACGATACCCGTATCCTGACAGATAGGACGATGACCTTCAGCGCACATGCGAGAATTCACCAATATTTGAGCGATGGCATCCTTTGCGGCTTCTGACTCTTCACGTTTGTATGCATCGTGCATCGCT
>CALHTA010000121.1 GCA_938038645.1 uncultured Thiotrichaceae bacterium | reverse complement strand
AGGTCTAGACCGTAAGCTTGGCTTGCTAACTGAAGCCCAATCAAACCATGGTGTGATGTCTGATCCTCATCAGATTCTACAAACCTTTGGTGGTTTTGAAGTGGCGCAGATCTGTGGTGCAATGCTGGCTGCAAAACAACACAACATGATTATTATGGTGGATGGGTTTATCGCTACCGCAGCCTATTTGGTTGCTCAGGCAATTAATCCTGAGATTAGTGCGAATGCGATTTTCTGCCATACGTCTAATGAATCAGGTCATCAGCTGATGCTGGATTATTTGAAAGCAGAGCCGTTAGTCAACCTAGGCATGCGTTTAGGTGAAGGCACCGGTTGTGCGGTTGCATACCCACTGATCAAAAGCGCAGTGGCGTTTTTAAATGGCATGGCCAGCTTTGAATCAGCGGGCGTTTCTGAGGCTGAGACTGCTTAAACAGCGATACAAGCTTTGCCCGCTTTGGTGGTATTTGCGTTCAAATAACGTTAAATACCCCTTAGCGGGCATGTTATTTCCTGAACTTGTAATGTCTTGCGGTTCAAATTCTTCACAGCCAGCAGTGGTTTCACCAGCTATTGTCAGTGCCTGACTAAACTCCTCAATATAGATTTTCCAATTGCTGCGAACTTCCAATGTTCCGCCCAAGCGCAAAATATCCACAAAAGCAGGGTGACCATGCCATCGAGTTTTAAGTTGCACTGACTTAGGATAAGGGTTGGGGTAAAGAAGGTAATGTTTCTCAAGCTGCCAGCCGGCGTTAACCGCAAGCTTCCAAAAGTCGATGCAATCAACTTGTGCCATTAAACAGTTGTTAGGGAGTGGCTGTTGATCTTCTTTGCCAAGGCGTTTCGACGAACGATCTAGTCCTAGTACCCAAGCATGCGGATGCTGTTCGGCAATCATGCGACTGCTAAACCCAGTCCCGCAGCATGAGTCCATGATAATAGGCATCGGCTTAGCAGCGATTGTTTCTGCCAATTCATTAAACGCGTTAACAGTGTGCTCTGCGGGTGGTTTTTTAAACTCTGTATTGAGGTGCTTGAGAACAATTCTTTCAAGGTTTGCATGGACACCTTGTTGATTGCTGTAAATCTCGCGTGAGTCGCTAACTCTCTGTTCGTTTTCCACTAGTTAGAAACTCGCTTATGCATCGCCGATGACACGTCCGGGGTTAAGAATGTTATTGGGGTCTAATGCTTGTTTAAGTGTTTTCATTAGTGCCAGTTCTTCTGGAGAACGGCAGAGTTTCAGATACTTGGTTTTCATAACTCCAATACCGTGTTCGGCCGTTACTGTACCCTCGAACGCTTGTAGGAGTTCGTAAACATGATCGTAAATCTCATGGCTTGTTGTGTTTCCATTGGACCAGGCAGTCAGGTGTATATTACCATCAGCAAGGTGGCCAAAAGTAATGGTTTGAAGGTCTTTAAATTGTTCAGTTAGTGTGGTTTGAGCCTTTTCTATAAAGGCTTGCATGCGACTAATGGGTAAGCCGATGTCAAAGTTAGCAGGGTCTGGAATGCGCGATAACAAATCGCCTATGGCGTCTCGAATAGCCCAAAACTGTTCACTGTCTTTCCCTGACTGAGCAATCGTGGCATCAAGTATGGTTCCTTTTTCTAATTCATCAAACAGGACTTGTTGGAACCAGTCGATCGAGTCATTTTCAGACTCTAGTAATACGTAGTAAGGGTATTTCTTATCAAATGGGTCACTAGTATTGTCTGTTTCTGCGACCGACTTTTGAAAATAGTCTTCCCACATAACTTCAAAAGCACTTAAGCGCGCGAAACCAGATTGAGCGACGTGAAGTAGATTAATGATGTCTTCAAAACTACCCGCACTTACAAGGGCTGTGTGCTTGTTGCGTGGGGCTGAAAATAGGCGAAGGACCACTTCAGTGATCACCCCAAGCGTACCTTCGCTGCCAATATAAAGCTGCTTCAGGTCATAACCGGCGTTGTTTTTGAGCATTTTATTGTGCGCAGAAATCACGGTTCCATCAGCTTGAACAGCCTCCAGCCCGAGTACCATAGCGCGTGCCATGCCAAAGCTTAGTACTTGATTACCGCCAGCATTAGTCGCCACATTGCCACCAATTTGGCAGGATCCACGAGCACCCAAATCAAGCGGTAAGCGTAAACCTGCGGCTTCTGCAGCTTGTTGGATGACTTGTAGCTGAGTACCTGACCTTACGGTCATGGTCATAGACTGATGATCTAGCTCAACAATGCCTTTCATGCGCTCAAGCGAGAGTGCTATTTCATTTTTACGAGGGGTTGCTCCGCCAGCTAGGCCAGTCATGCCTCCCTGCGTGACCACGGCTAATCGATGCTCATTGCAATATTTCAACAATTTGCTAATGACTTCGGTGCTATCAGGTCTGATGACTAGTGGAGGGAGTACTGGGTTCTCTCCACTCCAGTCAACTTGATATTTCTCCCCAATGGCTTCTCCAACCAAAAGCTGTTCATCGCCTAATAATGTGTTTAACGCATCGATATGGTTTTGCATGCTGCTCTCTTAAAATTTGAGGTGTTTGACTGACACCCCTTGATTCTTAAGCTCAATCAGTGAGTCTATGCCGACTTGTAAGTGTGTGTGAGCGTATTGCTGCGTGACGATGACATCAGACGCTTCAGTTTTAACGCCTTCAGGCACCATCGGTTGGTCAGACACGAGTAGCAGTGCGCCTGTGGGTATTTCATTATGGAAGCCTGCTACAAAAATGGTGGCAGTTTCCATGTCAACACCCATGCAGCGAAGTGCGCGAAGCTGCTCCTTGAACGCTTCATCATGCTCCCAAACACGTCTATTCGTGGTGTAAACCGTTCCCGTCCAATAGTCACAGCTGTGACTACAAATGGTGGCTGAGACTGCTTTCTGTAAGCTAAACGCGGGTAGCGCAGGTACTTCAGGCGGCATATAGTCATTGGAGGTACCTTCGCCACGAATTGCAGCGATCGGTAAAATCAAATCCCCTAATTTATTCTTTTGCTTCAAACCGCCACACTTGCCTAAAAATAAGCACGCTTTGGGTTGGGTAGCCATCAGAAGGTCCATAATGGTGGCCGCGTTGGCGCTGCCCATCCCAAAGTTAATGATAGTGATATCGTTAGCGGTGGCGCTTAGCATATTA
>CALHTA010000120.1 GCA_938038645.1 uncultured Thiotrichaceae bacterium | reverse complement strand
GAATAGCCAAGCCACCACCAATACCAACATCAAACCGATCAATGCATTGCTTTGCATAATGTCGATAGCTTTTTGTGTCGGTAGCGTTTGATCGTCAATCAGCTGAAAAGTAACGCCAGTTTCTGAGTTAATTACATTCTGCTCATCAACCCACACCCTTAAGCGCTCAATCAAATTTAGTATGTTCGTGTTGTCTTGCTTCATTACGGAAAGCAAAATTGCGGGCTTGCCATCGATTCTAGCGTCTTGTGAGGCCTTTTTTCTGCCACGTTGAATGCTAGCAACACGGGCTAAGTCGATTTCACCCTGTAAAGCAGGGATCGGTAATTCACTTACCTTAGCAGGATCAGAGGTTTTGCCTACCAGTCTAACCAGCCAGCTTTCTCTGCCGACATCTAAGTTACCCGCGGCACTATCTTGAAACCAAAGTTGTACCGCGTCTGACAGTTGCCCGGGTAAAAGGCCAGAGGCTTCTAACGAATCGGGGTCAAAGTTTATCTGCAACTCTGGGTCGTCTAGTGCAATGGTATCAACACGATCAACCCCCGACATTTGTTCAATATTCTGTTCAGCAATTCGTGCAGTTTTCCGCAGTAATTCATCATCTGCTAGGGCGGTTACCGCGATCATGCCCGCAGGGAAGGCATTACCAGAGGTTATTTCAAGTATGATGGATTCGCGCGCTTCATCGGGCAAAAGGTCTTGAGCGCTTTGCAGCTCACGGCGCAGGCTCGAGAGTCTTTTTTCATAGGTTTCGCTGGGCAGGTCTTCAAAGCGAACTAAGATGCTAGAGGTGTTTTCGCGGCTATTGCTTGAAACAAAATTGATGTCCGAGATTCCATTAATCGCATCTTCAATGGGGTCGGTGACTCTATCCTCAACATCTGAAGCCGAAGCGCCAGGTAGGATTGTTATTATGCTTATCCAGTTGAAGTTGATCGTTGGGTCTTGCTGACGTGGCATGCCCATATACGAAAAGTAACCGATGATCAAAATCAGGACAAAGGTCAGATTCGCCAGTACATGATTTTGTAATAGCTTAGAGTACATTATTCGGTTACCACCGCTTGACCGTCTTGCACGGAATAACGATTAACAATGATGATCTGACTATTGCCCCTTAGGTTTATTAACGCAGGTTGCCCCTCCCTAGCACCTTTAAGCTCATGGAATCGGGCTTTGTTATTTTCAGCGACCATTACGCCGAGCTGCTCGTCGCGAATCACCATATATTCTGGTGGTAATTTACTCGAGCCATCTTTCCATTCTAAACGGCCATTTAAACCTGCTATTGTCGTCTCTGAGTTAATGTTGTCGCCGGTCAAACGAACTCGTTGTGTATTACTGGTCGTATTTAATTGTCTTAAGACGGTTCGAATGTTAACCGCGAATTCTGAACCATCAGCAGTAAACTTGAGGCGGCCGCTTTCACGGGCATTTTTAAGTTCTTGAGGTGATAAGTCAGCCTCTATCTCAAGCTTGTCGGTCTGTAATAACTGCATGAGTGCCGAACCAGGGTTAACCAACTGGCCTTGCTGAACAAACTTTTGTGTCACTTGCCCAGAGAAGGGCGCATAAATCTTGCACTTGGTGATAGCGAGCTCAGCAGATTCGATGTTCACTTCTTTCAGCGCAATATCGGCACGGCTGGTTAAAAGGTCTGATTCGCTTCTGTCGAAAGTTTCACGGGGTAACACGCCACGCTTTAATAATCGTTGATTTCGATTAAACTGTTTTTGGGCAAAATTAAGCTGTGATTTACTAAGGTTTAGCGCCGCCGCCGCTTGTTTTTTAGTATTGATATAACTTCTACAGTCTAAAGAAACTAAGAGTTGGCCACGTTTAATCGTATCGCCAACTTCCGCATTAATGCTGATGGCGCGCCCTTGAATTTCGGCACTGATGCTGCTGTCATTTAAGCTGACAATGGCAGCAGGCGCACTGTATTTGGTCGCAAACACCAGTTCAGATAATGGTTTGGTTGTGACCCGTATGGCATTGGATATCTCTGATACTTCAACTTCAGGTTCGCTAGAATCTGTTTCATCTGCCCAAGTCAAAAAACTAGTCAGCAGTGCTAGAAGAGTAATCGTCAGTTTTATTTGTTTTTTTATCATTAATTGCAGTCTCGAAACCCTGTATGTGCCCAACAGTGCAGAGCATTGGCTAACTGCTAGAGGAAGTCAAATTTTGTAACCGAAAATGATAGGATTGGCTGATTATTGAACTTAAAGTTTAACGATGATTTACGGCGTTGGTTATGGATTTGTCTTCGTGCTTATTGCACCAGAAGGGTAGCTAAGCGGGGCGGTATTAATAGAGTTCTGCGCAGCATAACGGGCGACTAACTCAGATTTAGCCTTGGGCGAAACCGCATCAAAATCTCTTTTAAAGGCACGATAAATGAGGACCATAATGACCGCGTAAAAAACGCAGGCAACCATGGCAACCCAACAATAGAAACCAACGCCCCTGGAAAGAATAGCAATGGTATTACCTTTAGCGTCAGCGGGTATTTCATAAAATAGAAAGGCCTGAGACATACAAAGTAGTGCAAGCGCGCTGCTAAGTAAGGCATACCAAGGGTGCTTCCTCATTAGCAATAATGCTAAAACGGTTAAAGGATTAGCGTACCAAGCAAATTGGAAAAACAAGAATCCCAACCAGCCTGTTAAGAATATCCAATAACCCTGAATGCCTTGATCTTTAGTGGTGTAGACCGTGTCGACCATCGCAATACAAAACAGTATGGCAGCCACAATAAGCAGCAATACAGCTAGTGCACGAAATATTGATGATTTGAAATCTCTCATAGTTTGGTTTGATACCATGCTTCTCAGCGCCGAGTTAATCCATCCATGGATACATCCGATTTCGGCAATCGTCTTGCCAAATGGGATACGGTTTGTTGCAATGTTTGTTGCGCCACCTGTTTTCCTGTTATCCCTAAAGCTTGACAGCAGTGGGGCCAAGAGTGATGTTGCAAAATACGCATGACAAGTAGTATAGCCTCATTATTATTACTTTTATTCTCATCATCGGCCAATGCTCTCGGCAGCCAACGTTGCAGGGCTGCTAGTGCTGAATCCAATCCACATTGACCATTAGCAAAACGATTTATATCGCGTATCTCTTGCTGAGACAAGTCTACATTGATTTGAGTAGACTTGGAGAGCAACCGATAAGCAAGTTCAGGATTGTACTCACGTAAAGCGTCTCCCAGCTGAGCGGCAAAGTTCCTTGCAAAGGTTTCTACTGCAATCTGCTGTAATTTTTGACCTTCTTTACTAATCGCTTTCAACATAACGGCGGAGTGATTGCCGCTGCTTGCTTCTTTTTTAAGGCCTAAATAAACGGCTTTGTAAGCTGCATAATCCCAGAAATGTAGTAGTTCTTCAGAGAGGCCAAAGCTTGTTGATAGATAATCTGCGTCTGAGTGAATCTCTACGTTTGCTAACAGCTGGCTAGCGAACTGTTTTCTGCGAAAGTTTGCATGAGTGGCTACACGCATTATGCGATCAGTTTTCAATGATGCTGTTTCTTGAAGCCCAGCTTGCGACAGCAAAATTTGTGGAACCAAGTGCCCTTTTGGGCGCCTTTCTCCTCTATAAATAGCGCGACTCAGCTCACTAT
>CALHTA010000119.1 GCA_938038645.1 uncultured Thiotrichaceae bacterium | reverse complement strand
ACCGACAATGTCATGAAAAAAGCGCATTTCCTTTTTGACTAAGGCATTTTTTTCACGCTGAGGAAACATAGGGTCTAAGTAAATCAGCTGAGGAAATTCATCTGCGTCTAGACTTTCAAGGTAATCAATGGATTGTTGCTGTACTAGCCTCAATCGAGTGGCAATTGCCTGTACTTCGCTGTCTTCACTGCTATCAGCTCTAGCAAGCCCATCTCCTAAAAGCTGCTGCACGATAGGGTTTCGCTCCAGCATGGTGACGTTGCAGCCAAGTGTTGCCATTACAAATGAGTCGCCACCTAATCCTGCAGTGGCATCGATAACTGTTGCCCCTGGGAATTTTTGTAGCCCTAAGGCCTTTGAGAAATCTTGCCCTTTACCTCCGCCATAAAGTCGGCGGTGTCGAGATTTCCCCGCTTCGAAGTCAACAAATATGGCTTTGGTATTTGGTTCAGCAGAGTTGAGCAGCTCTAGACGATTAACGCCACAATAGAGTAAATATTCAGCTGCCGGTGCATCTGCTAAGAGCGGCAGTCTTAGTAATTTTGCAAGCTGTTCTAGCTGAGACAGCGGACACGATTCGTGTCCGCCGATAGCTACTTGAAGAGAGGTGTCCATATCAAATAATTGCTTATTTAATAATGTGGAGGAGGTGTTTCATCAGCTTCAGATGCCATTTCGCCTCCTCCTGCTGAAGTCATCTTGTTCTGTAAGCGTTTGATTTGTTCTTGCATAATATCAATTTGCAAACGCTGTTCGTGAACAATACGACTTAAGGTTTCCACCATGTCATCCTGCTGTGTTATCAAAATTTCAAGGTTGGTCAATCTTTCCTCATCGCGTGTTTCCATAAGGTTAAGACTTGCGACCCGCTGCAATGCGTAATCGAAGCGCATTGAGTTTGATAAAGCCTTCTGCATCTGCTTGGTTGTAAGAGCCTTCATCATCTTCGAATGTTGCAATTTTCTCATCAAACAAGCTGTCTGACTCAGAGGCACGGCCTACAGCGCTAACGCTACCTTTATACAGTTTCAGGCGAACCGTTCCATTAACAGGTGCCTGTGATGCATCGATCATTTTTTGCATCATTTCTCGCTCAGGACTCCACCAATAACCGTTGTAGATCATTTCAGCGTATTTAGGCATCAAGCTGTCTTTTAGGTGAGCAACTTCACGGTCTAGAGTAATTGATTCAATGGCACGGTGAGCCTTCATCATTATCGTGCCACCTGGCGTCTCGTAACAACCACGTGACTTCATCCCGACGTAGCGATTCTCAACTATGTCTAAACGACCGATACCGTTATCTCCACCCATTTTGTTAAGCGTTTCTAGCATGGTTGCCGGTGATAACGGCTTGCCGTCTAATGCAACGGGGTCACCTTTTTCATAGGTCAGCTCGATGTAAGTCGCTTTGTCAGGAGCATTTTCAGGTGAAACTGACCAGCGCCACATCTCATCCTCCGCTTCAGTCCAAGGGTCTTCCAATACACCGCCTTCATAAGAAATATGCAGTAAATTAGCATCCATTGAGTATGGCGACTTCGTTTTGATTTTTTGATAATCAATGGGAATGCCATGTTTAGCGGCATACTCCATTAGAGATTCTCGGGAGTTAAGATCCCACTCGCGCCAAGGTGCAATCACTTGAACACCTGGTTTAAGGGCATAAGCACCTAGCTCAAACCTGACCTGATCATTTCCCTTACCTGTCGCACCGTGTGAGACAGCATCAGCTCCTGTCTCGTTAGCGATTTCGATGAGACGCTTTGCAATAAGAGGGCGTGCAATGGAGGTTCCAAGTAAATACTCACCTTCGTAAATGGCGTTGGCTCGGAACATGGGGAAAACGTAGTCACGCAC
This sequence comes from uncultured Thiotrichaceae bacterium, assembly GCA_938038645.1. Taxonomy (GTDB): domain Bacteria; phylum Pseudomonadota; class Gammaproteobacteria; order Thiotrichales; family Thiotrichaceae; genus Leucothrix. The sequence goes on along the minus strand of CALHTA010000119.1, from coordinate 1,611 downwards.
GAACTCTTCGCGTAAGTCTTCAATGTAAATTTCTTTAATGCCCATGGCTTCAGCCTTGGCGCGTGCTGGCTCTACTTCCTCACCTTGGCCGATGTCGGCTGTGAAAGTAACCACTTCGCATCCATAGGTTTCTGATAACCATTTTGCAATGATCGAAGTGTCTAAACCGCCGGAATAGGCGAGTACGACTTTATTGACTGCATCAGACATAATTTATCAGGCTCGAAAGTTTCAAAAAGAGCACATTATACGCTAGCTTCTGTAAAATGCGCGCTATGCATATACAACAAAATTACTCATTAAAGGCATTAAATAGTTTTGGTGTCTCGGTTTCGGCTGATTTATTTACTGCGCTGCGGTCTTCAGATGATGTGGATGCTTTAATTAGCTGGCGAAAGGCTAACTTAAGCACCCCATGTTTACTGATCGGCGGCGGAAGCAATATGCTATTTGTGCATGATTTTAAGGGGCTGGCAGTTGTCGTTTGTTTGAAGGGGCAGGAATTAATTGCTGAAGATGACGATGCTTTCTATATTAAAGCGGCTGGTGGCGAAAATTGGCATGACTTTGTGCGTTGGACAATTGATGAAGGTTACGCAGGGCTTGAGAACCTCTCATTAATACCAGGAACTGTGGGGGCGGCTCCGATGCAAAACATTGGTGCTTATGGTGTAGAGTTGGGAGATCGCTTGCAGAGTTTAGATGCTATTGATTTATCAACCGGTGAGCGAAGGACATTTAATAATGAGGAGTGCCAGTTTGCTTACAGAGATAGCTTTTTTAAACGGCAGCAGCCTGATAGATGGCTGATTGAATCGGTAACATTTCGTTTACCCAAAAATCCAAAGTGGATAACCGCCTATGCCGGCGTTGAAGCTGCTTTAGATGGACAAGAGCCCAATGCCCGTTTGATCAGTGATGCAGTCATTGCACTCAGACAAAGTAAGTTGCCCGACCCTAAAGTCATCGGTAACGCTGGAAGCTTCTTTAAAAACCCGATTATGCCAATCGAGCAATGGAAGGCCTTGCGCGCCAAGTTCCCCGATTTACCAGGCTATCCTCAGAATGATAATAAAGACTTAATTAAAACATCGGCCGGCTGGCTAATTGATCAGTGTGCATGGAAAGCGTTTCGAGATGGAGATGCCGGTATTTATGAAAAACATGCGCTTGTACTGGTTAATCATGGCGAGGCTAGTGGCAAGGCGCTTTGGGATCTAGCCGAGCGAATCATCAAGTCGGTTAAAGAGAAGTTCGATCTTACACTTGAAGCAGAACCTAGGGTTATAGATTAGTCAGCTCAAGATCTACAGTACCTTCCGCCTCAAGAATCAACCTTAGTTCTTCAAGGTCTGGTTGAATATTAAGAATCTTAAGGTCATCGAGGCGGCCATTGAGTTTTATGTTTTTGCTATGCATTCCATTAAATTGCTGATTAATAGACTGATAGGCTTCGTTGTAGTTTTGGGAGAAATCATAAACTAATGCGCTTTGAAGCCCCTTTAATAGTCTGCCGTGGAGTAATTGGGTAGTCACATTCCAGAACTTGCTATCCAGTTTACGGCTAAACTCTACTTCAGCCAATTTAAGCGTTTTTGTTTGGTTGTCGAC
>CALHTA010000118.1 GCA_938038645.1 uncultured Thiotrichaceae bacterium | reverse complement strand
CTTGATCGGTATTGTCAGCACCTGCTACAAACACCTGACGTATCGTAGGCTCGGTAGGCTTTACACTCTCACCTAAATCCGTGTTATCAACAGGAACAGTACGCCATCCAAGCAAATTTAAACCTTCTGCTTCAATCGTGTTGTTAACGACTTGCTCTAAAAACTCTCTATGCTCATCGTTTTTAGGCAAGAACAACATACCAACGCCATAACTTCCAGCGGCTGGAAGAGTGAAATCAACGACTTCGCGAAAGAAGGTATCGGGGACTTGCATTAATAAACCAGCGCCATCACCTGCTTTGGGGTCTGCACCTACCGCACCACGATGTACAATGCGTTTTAAAATAGTTAAACCCTGTTCAACTATTCCATGGCTTTTCTCGCCTTTGATATGAGCTACAAAACCGACACCACAGGCGTCATGCTCATTAGCTGGGTCGTACAAACCTTGTTTTTCAGGTAACGATCCTAGATGCATATTATCCTCACTAAGCTATTGAATCACATACAGAAATGACTTCTCAACAACATCGCCGTACAAAACATTCGCAGACTAGTAATCAAGCTTTAAATTAATTAAAGCTTACGTCTAAACAAAGTTATACTTATTATTGGGAAGTGATTATGCAGTTTTAACTGCGCAGCCAACTAAATTATCATGAAGTTGGTGTTATTTGGTACCAAGATTTTCTATATCTGGTGCCATACTAATTGTTAACGCTAAGCTTAAAAAAGCTTAGCTTTCCATCAAGCGGGGCATAATTTCAACCAAATTGCATGGTCGAGTACGATAGTCTAACTGGGCAGAGATAAGTTTTGACCAGCCATCTTTGCAAGCTCCGGTCGACCCAGGCAAACAAAATATAAAAGTACCATTAGCCGTTCCAGCAACTGCCCGCGATTGAAGTGTTGAAGTGCCAATCAAATCATATGAAAGCACTCTAAACATTTCGCCGAAGCCATCTATCTTTTTATCAAATAGCGGCTCAATCGCTTCAGGCGTTCCATCCCTTCCAGTGAGACCAGTGCCACCAGTCGTAACGATAGCCTGCACTTTAGGATCAGCAATCCATTTTGAAATCATCGCTCTAATTTCATAGCGATCATCCTTAACGATTTGCTTGTCAAAAGGAGTATGCCCGTCTTTCTCTAGTAGCTTTACCAATGTCTGGCCAGACTTATCATCTGCCTCAGTTCGAGAATCAGACACCGTTAAAACGGCTAAATTGAGAGGGATAAATTCACGCTTTGCCGATTCCATTAATTACTCCGCTATGTAAACCCTGATAATCTGTAATAGTACAAGCCTAACCCGACATAAAATCTGTCATTAACAGTTAGTCTTTTTCGCTAAGCCAGGCCATCTGAATAGCCTCTAAAATTTTCTCATTTGAGCGCTCCGGATCATCTTCAAACCCTTCAAGCTCAGTGACCCAACGATGTAAATCGGTAAAGCGAATATACTGAGGATCTACATCAGGGTGCGTCTCATCTAGCTCAATAGCGATATCTAGCGTATCTGTCCAACGTAATTGCATTTCAAGCTCCCTTTAGTGGTTTTCGGAAACCATATTGATCGTGTATTTTGGAATTTCAATCACCAAGTCTTCATCAGCAACACGTGCCTGACAGCTAAGACGTGAATCCGGATCTACACCCCAAGCTTTATCTAGATAGTCCTCTTCAAGATCTGTAGCTTCAGCCATTGAATCAAAACCCTCACGCACATGGACATGACACGTTGTGCAAGCGCATGATTTCTCACAGGCATGTTCGATCTCTATTCCCTGCTTTAATGCCGCATCACATATAGTTGTGCCGCTTTCAGCGTCAATCACCAAGCCTTCTGGGCAAAGCTCTTCGTGGGGTAAAAATATAATCTGTGGCATAATCCTAACTCTCAAATTCTGTAATATTGTGTCCTGACATTGCCTGTTGAATATTACTATCCATACGACGGGCAACATAAAATTCAGCAGCTTTCTCTAACTGCTTGATAGCATTTTTAACCGTATCTGCATTCTCGCTGTTTTTCGCGGTCACCAACTCAACCCTAGCGTCCAACAGTAATTGCTTTTCTGGCTCGCTAAGCAACACGTCTGCATCGGCAGCCATCGCACTATCCAATGCCTCAAGCGAACGATCAGCATCAACCTGCGCTTCACGCAATCGTCTCTGCTCAACGTCTTCTTTCGCGTTTTCCATGGACGCTCGAATCATGCCTTCAATTTCTGAGTCCGACAGACCATAGGAAGGTTTTACCTCCACGCTAGTTTTAACACCGGTCGACTCTTCTTCAGCAAATACACTCAGCAGGCCATCAGCATCTACCTGAAAAGTCACTTTGATTCTAGCAGCACCGGCAACCATCGCAGGAATGCCACGCAGCGCAAATTTTGCCAAAGAACGATTGGCTTCAACGGTTTCACGCTCGCCTTGCAACACATGAATCGTCATCGCGGTTTGACTATCTTTGAACGTTGTAAATTCCTGTGCTCGTGTTATTGGTATTGTTGTATTTCTGGCAATCACTTTTTCGACCAATCCACCATAAGTCTCAAGGCCGAGTGAAAGCGGAATAACATCGAGTAACAAGAGGTCGCTGTCAGGCTTATTACCGGCAAGAAGGTCAGCTTGGATACCTGCCCCTATGGCTACAACTTTATCAGGATCGATATCAACTAAAGGAGGTCTATCAAAAAACTCACCCACCAGCTGTCTGACATAAGGCACACGGGTCGAACCGCCGACCATCACAACTTCAGCGATATCTTCTTTAGCAACATCCGCATCTCGAACCGCTCGACGGCAAGCCATTAAGGTCTTTTTAACTAAAGGCTGAATGAGTGCATTGAACTGTTCAACATTGAAAGTCCCCTGCCATTCCCCTAGAGAAACATCCACCTCGGCAGTGTCGCTCAACGCTTCTTTAGCACGACGGCCTTCCAGCATCGCGGCACGGAGTAAGAATTCATCTTGCGTTGCAGTCTGCTGACTTTCTGTTAATAGCCACTCTGCTATGACATGATCAAAGTCATCACCACCCAAGGCAGAATCACCACCCGTTGAGAGAACCTCAAACACGCCTTTATTTAAGCGCAGTAAAGACACATCAAACGTGCCGCCACCTAAGTCATAGATGGCGATAACTTTATTATCGACATCTGTTTTCTGATCTAGTCCATAAGCCACGGCGGCCGCAGTCGGCTCATTCAATAAACGATATACATTAAGACCAGCCAATCGCGCTGCATCTTTTGTCGCCTGTCTTTGAGCATCATCGAAGTAAGCAGGAACGGTAATAACGGCACCCTTCAGTTCGCCGCCCAGTGTGTTTTCTGCCCGTTCTTTAAGAGACTTTAGAATTTCAGAGGAAACTTCAATTGCCGTTACATTTCCAGCACAGGTTTGGATTTGAGGAACACTGCCCTCAGTCTCAACAAAGTCATAGGGTAGCTGACCTGCAAGCGTTTTAATTTCACTAACTGCTCTACCCAGAAAGCGCTTTGCTGAGGCGATCGTATTTTGTAGATCAGAGCCTAAGGCTGCTTGCGCCTTTGTCCCTACTATGACTTCACCATTTTCTAAATAACGAACAACGGATGGCAGTAAATGCTCACCATTCTCATCTGCTAAGGTGCTTGCTTCGCCACTTCTTACCGAAGCCACTAAAGAATTGGTAGTCCCGAGGTCAATGCCAATCGCCAAGCGATGTTCATGAGGCGCCGTTGACATTCCCGGTTCTGATATTTGTAGCAGTGCCATTTATTTACCTATGATCTCTAAAGTTAACCTTGCAAAAATTTGCCCGATTAAACTTCGTCCTCCAGCTTCTCTTCAAGCTGTTTTATTTCGCCCATTAGACGTTCAAAAAACTTCAGCTTCAGCACCACCTGCTTTGCTTCTTCTAAGTCACCAGCGTCATAAGCTTCTTCAAACGCATTTTGCAACCCTTCATAATCTGCTTTAACTTCACTTGAAATAGCATCGATAGCGTCTAGAGGATCATCCGACTGTGTTACCTGTTCAAGCTGTTCTCTACGCTCCATTTGAGACATCAAGAACATCATATCGCTAGTCGTATCTCGCTCATCATCAAAACTGACGTCAGCTAATGACAAAAGATAGCGTGCTCTTAGTCGTGGACTACTAAGCGTTTCCTGACCCGTATTGATAAAGCTAGTGACTTGCTGAGCAACTCTGCGATCTTCATCAGAGCCAGACGCGAAACGGTCAGGATGATGAGCAGCTTGCAGCTGTCGAAACGCAGTGGCTAACGCTCCTTTATCAATCTCATATTGCTGGGGTAATTCGAACAACTCAAAGTAGTTCTGTTTAAAATCAATTGACATGGTAATAAGCGCTAGTTAGTCCAAAAATGACACTACTCCAAGTAATACTCAACACTCAGAATAAAAATAAGCCGATATAAACCGGCTTATTCTAAAGCAAAAAATAAATAAGCTTAAACGGTGAAGCTTTCACCACAGCCACACGCTCCAGACTCATTAGGGTTTGAAAACTTAAACCCTTCATTAAGCCCTTCTTTGGTGTAATCCATCTGCGTTCCGTCTAGATAGACTAAGCTTTTAGGATCAACAATCAGCTTGACACCGTGATCATCAAACACCGTATCGTGCTCATCAATTTCGTCAGCAAACTCCATAACGTAAGCCATACCAGAACAACCATGTGTTTTCACACCCAAACGCAAACCTACACCCTTACCTCTTTGCTCTAGAAAAGTGTTGACTCTGTTTGCTGCTGTTTCTGTCAATGAAATCGCCATAACTTACCTTCTAAGATTACTGTTTGCTTTGGTAGTCATCAATTGCTGCACGGATAGCATCTTCCGCTAGCACTGAGCAATGAATCTTTACCGGGGGTAGTTCTAATTCTTCTGCAATAGCTGTGTTTTTAATTTCTTTTGCTTCGTCAAGTGTCTTACCCTTAACCCACTCAGTTAGCAGGCTAGATGAAGCTATTGCCGATCCACAGCCGTAAGTTTTGAACTTAGCATCTTCAATGACGCCATCAGTTCCCACCTTAATTTGCAGGCGCATTACGTCACCACAAGCTGGAGCTCCAACCATGCCAGTGCCAATTTCTGCATCTTTAGCATCAAATGAACCCACATTACGTGGATTGTCGTAGTGATCCATTACCTTATCGCCGTATGCCATTTTCTATATCCTCAATTTTTTAACTGTATGGAGAGTTGGTGCAGCTTAGTGCGCTGCCCAAACAACTGAATCTAGGTCAATTCCATCTTTAAACATATCCCATAATGGGGACAGGTCACGTAGCTTTTCAACCGCAGCACGTGTTTGTTCAATGGCTAAATCAACTTCTGCTTCGGTAGTGAAGCGTCCGATGGTGAAGCGCAGTGAACTGTGAGCAAGTTCATCACTACGACCTAACGCACGTAAAACATAGCTTGGCTCAAGGCTAGCACTGGTACATGCAGAACCTGATGAAACTGCAACGTCTCTCAAAGACATCATCAAGCTTTCGCCTTCAACAAAGTTGAAACTAATATTTAGATTACCAGCGATACGCTGATCAAGGTCGCCGTTTACGAAAACTTCTTCCATATCTTTAAAGCCGTCATATAAACGGTCTCTAAGCATACGAATGCGCTCGTTCTCTGCACCCATCTCTTCTCTTGCGATACGGAATGCTTCACCCATACCCACAATCTGGTGTGTAGGAAGCGTACCTGAACGCATACCACGCTCATGACCACCGCCGTGAATTTGTGCTTCGATACGTACACGTGGCTTACGACGCACAAACAATGCACCGATACCCTTTGGACCATAAGCTTTGTGAGCTGAAAAGCTCATCAAATCCACTTTAAATGCTTCAACGTCAACAACAACCTTGCCAACGCTTTGCGCCGCATCGACGTGGAAAACAATTTTTCTGTCACGGCAAATTTCACCAATAGCGGCAAGATCTTGAATAACACCTGTTTCGTTGTTCACGTGCATCACTGAAACAATCGTTGTGTCATCACGTAATGCAGCTTTCAGTACATCAAGGTCGAGCAGGCCATTTTCCATTGGGTCAAGGTAAGTCACCTCAAACCCTTCTCTTTCCAATTGACGACACGTGTCTAGAACCGCTTTATGTTCAGTCTTCATCGTAACAATGTGCTTACCACGACGTTGGTTAAAGTGTGCCGCACCTTTAATAGCCAGATTATTTGACTCAGTCGCACCACTTGTCCATACGATCTCACGAGAGTCAGCACCGACTGTTTTAGCGATCTCTTCGCGAGCTTGATCAACTAAATCTTCTGCAGCCCATCCATGCGCGTGACTGCGCGACGCTGGATTGCCAAAAACACCGTCCATTGTCAGACACTGCATCATCTTCTCAGCGACGCGTGGGTCAACTGGCGTTGTTGAAGAGTAGTCCATGTAAATAGGGGTCTTAAAATCACTCATCGGTGTAATCCTGTTTGTTCAATTTCCGTTTTCTAAAGTCTTTAGATCTCGTCTAAAACTAGTGCTGATTAAGATTATGAAGCGTTGATTCCTTAATAATCTTATTGTTTTGCCGCTGTGCTACTTCTAGCACTTCTTGGCGCTGCATCATGTCTTCAAGGGTAATATCATCCAAGAAACTTTGGATCCTACCACTCAAATCTGCCCACAAATCATGCGTTAGACAGCGTTTAGTCTGCTGACAGTCACTCGCACCACCACAGTTGGTGACATCAACGTTTTCATCAACTGCTAAAATAATATTTGAAATTGCGATCTCCGAAGGCGCATCACTTAAGCTATAGCCGCCGCCTGGGCCGCGCATGCTTACCACTAAACCGCGCTTACGTAATTTAGAAAAAAGCTGCTCAAGGTAAGACAAAGATATATCTTGTCGCTTCGAGATATCGGCTAAGGACACTGGACCTTCTTTATTATGCAAAGACAGGTCGAGCATTGCGGTAACCGCATAACGACCTTTTGTTGTCAATTTCATGTTGAATGCTCCACAGCAGGTTATGCATTTCCGCGAATAGTAGAATACTTGACAGTTTTAATCAAGTATTCACATTCGGTTAATGGTTATAACTACACTTTCAATCGTGGAACGGCATTTAGAAGTTTTTGTGTATAGGTATTTTGGGGATTACTACAGACTGTTGCTGTTGGGCCCTGCTCAACTATTTTACCAGCTTTCATCACAACCGTTTCATCACTTAAATATTCAACGACTGAAATATTATGGGTAATAAACAGCAACGTTAAGTCACGCTGGGTACGAATTTCGAGCAAGAGCTGAAGCACCTCAGCCTGAACTGATACATCCAAGGCACTGGTAATTTCATCACAAACAATAAACTCAGGATTAGTGACCAAAGCCCGCGCCAGACCGATGCGCTGTCGCTGCCCTCCTGAGAACTCATGAGGGTATCGCCACAGATAATCCTCAGGCAGTTGCACCTGCTGTAACACCTTCATCGCGCGCTCGATGCGGTCTTCCTGGTCTTCACCGATCCCGTGGACTTTCATGGGTTCGGTTAATGTAGTTACCACCTGCAACCTAGGATTAAGGGAAGACTGCGGATCTTGAAACGCAATTTGCATTCTTGGGCGAATAGGCCTCAACTGTTCTGTTGTTAACCCCGTCAACTCCTGCGAGCCTAATTTAACACTGCCGGCCGTTGGCTTTTCGAGCTGCAAAATTGCCCTACCCAAGGTTGTTTTTCCACAGCCAGACTCACCAACCAAAGCCATGATACTGCCTTTACGAATATCTAGATCAATTCCATCAACTGCTTTTAAATGATCTTTTACTCGTCGGAACAATCCCGCCCGAAGAGGGAACCAAACGTCTAAATCTTTAACGCTCACCAACACGGGTGCTTCAGAATCATAAGCGGCAGTATCAACTACAGATTTTGTTAAGTTCTCAGGCACTGAAGCCAAAAGCTGCTGAGTGTAAGCGTGCTGCGGGTTAGCTAAAACCTCCTTGGTTAAACCCTGCTCAACTAACCTTCCATTTTGCATAACGCCAACTTGATGCGCCATCTCAGCAACCACACCGAAGTCATGCGTAATAAATAGAATCGCCATGCCTTTTTGGGCTTGCAGGTCTCGCATTAGCTCAAGGATTTCAGCTTGAACCGTCACATCTAATGCCGTTGTTGGCTCATCCGCAATGAGCAAATCAGGCTTGCACGCCAGCGCCATTGCAATCATTACACGCTGCCTTTGACCGCCTGACAGCTGATGAGGAAAATCATCAAAGCGAGTTGCTGCTGATTTAATCTGTACTTGATCCAAAGCATCAATTGCTTGGGATTTCGCTTCGTCATCAGACAGCTCAGGATTATGCAATTGCAAAGCTTCAACGATTTGCTCGCCGATGCTAAACACTGGGTTGAGTGAAGTCATTGGCTCTTGAAAAATCATAGCAATGCTAGCGCCGCGAATGTTACGCAATGCATCATCTTCTAAGGTCAGTAGATTCAGAGCTCCAGAGTCATGGCTATTATCATGATCTTGCCAATCAAATCTAATTGAGCCAGCTGGGTGTGATGCAATTCCTGCTGGCAACAACTGCATTATCGACAATGCACATATGGATTTTCCACTGCCTGACTCACCCACGAGACAATACGTTTCACCGCGATTAATGCTAAAGCTAACATCATCAACCGCCTTAACGACGTTACCGCCACTGTTCAGATAGGTCTTGAGGTTTTGGACTTCCAATAAATTCATGAAACAACCCCAGCTTTCTTTGAAAGTTGAGGGTCGACTGCATCACGAAGCGCCTCACCCATTAGGTTGTATGAGAAAACAGTGAGGAAAATTGCACCACCAGGGAACACTGCCATCCACCAGTTAAAGACCGAGGACTTTACTGCCTCATTGAGCATGCTTCCCCAAGAAGGAGCCTCAACTGGGCCTAAGCCTAAGAAACTTAAGGTAGCCTCGGTTAAAATTGCTGCGGCCACACCAAAACTCGCCACCACCAAAACCGGCGCAATACCGTTAGGCAGCATGTGTCGAAATAAGATCGAACGCAGCGGCAAGCCACTAGC
>CALHTA010000117.1 GCA_938038645.1 uncultured Thiotrichaceae bacterium | reverse complement strand
CTTCCATGACCATTAGGAATTCACCTTCACGCTGCTCAAGCGCTAAGCTTTTAGGCACTCGGCAATCCTCACCACAGCGCGAAGCCCAATCTCTGTACCAAGCCGTTTCAACTTGGTAAGAACGAAGTTTCCGTTGATGTGAATTGTCAGAATTCCAGCCGCGTGGATGTTGGCTACGCTCAGGCAGGCGAACATGCTTAACGATCACCGAGCCAAGCGGCGAGCCGACTAAACCATAGCGGTCGATGCTGCCGTAACCGCTCCACAGGCTTTGAATTGTGCCAATAGGGAATAGGTCGTCAGCATCAGTGGCCTTTAAGATGGTATCGCGAAGGTGTGAGTCCATTATTTCATTTGCTCAAGTATCGTACCAAGAATCGCCATCGGCGGCATTCCTCCTGTCATATCATCACAGACGCCGTAAATATCCTGCTGTTTCAACGACAAATGGGCATAGCCATGAATTGTGCTCCAAGCCAGTAGCTCAGCCTGCTCTATGGTGGCTTTATCCGTTATGCCTTTCGCATCACATAAAGGTTTCACTACTCTTGTTAGCTCAGCGTAAGCTTGCCCAGAAACTTCAATTAGTCGTTCATTGCTTTGATCAGGCAAAGGAGAAGAAAACATGAGTTTAAATAGCTCTGGCTCGTCTAACGCAAATTGTAGATAAGCGTTACCCGCTGCTTGTAGGCGTTGGTGTAGTGTGACCTCTGAGTCAGAATCGTCATAAGCTTTGCGCAAAGCTTTTGTGAATTCCCCAAACGCAATCACCGCCAATTCTGTCAATAATCCACTCAGCGATTTAAAGTGATGGGTCGGTGCGGCGTGAGACACCCCCGCTTTTGCCGCGCAAGCCCTTAAGCTAAGGCCATGAATTCCTTTTTCATTAAGAACCGCGTGGGCAGCTTCTAACAGCCCTTTGCGCAGATCACCGTGGTGATAATCACTCATTTTTCTTCCGTAACCTGATGAGGCCTTTAATTGTGTAACTTGACAGTGTAAAGATGGTGCTTTACGATAACTTTACACTGTAAAGATTGAGGTTCAATATGCAACCCGAAATACTATTCTCATTATTCAGTACTGTAGCCATGGTCGGATGGCTGATCCTGATTATACTCCCACGACGCTGGTCATGGCTAAATCAAATTCCAGCGCTTTGGATTCCTTTAGGCCTTTCGTTAGGCTACAGCTTGCTTATCGGCTTATACTTTTTTCAGGCTGAAGGTGGCTTTGACACCTTGGCGAACGTCCAGCTTCTGTTTACCAACCCCATGGCAACGCTCGCAGGTTGGGTGCATTATTTAGCGTTTGATCTATTTGTCGGTGGCTGGATTGCTAAAAAATCCGATGAGCTTCATATCTCACGTCTGATTCAAGCGCCGATTCTATTGGCAACGTTTATGTTTGGACCATTGGGTTACTTGCTGTTTATGTTACTAAAAGGCAGCAACACCCTAGGGCTAAAGCAAGCTAAAAAGTCTTTGGAGGTCACACCATGAGCAAGAATTTTCAGCAAGCTCGAATGAGTTCGGAAGCTTATCTAAATACTACAAACAAGCACTTCAATCTGTGGTGGCAGGCAACGTTTTTTATGGCGGTTTTGTTTGTTGTCACCCTATTATTATGGGGGCTCGACTCACGCCAGCTTGACGGAGCGTCGGTTTGGGCCAAGCCTTTGAAGTTTGAATCGTCGCTAGCGCTTTATTTTATTACCTTAGCGCTGTTAGCCGGGTATCTGCCGGCTAAAATTCGAGCGAAAGCGACTTGGCGATGGGCAACACTTTTTGCTGTGGGTGCAGGCGTCTTTGAAGTCCTTTATATTTTGCTACAGGGTGCTCGTGGTCGTGCCTCTCATTACAATACTGAAACCCCTATTGAGATAGCAATGTATGGTTTGATGGGTGTCGGTGCCGTGATTTTAGTGATGGTTAGTTTTTATTTGGGCTGGTTGCTATATCGCGATTACAACGAAGAAAAGCGCGACAGTTTCAAACTGGCCGCCGCCTATGGGTTGATGTTGGGATCAGTTTTAACGCTAATTATCGCCAGTACGATGTCCAGTGGACAGAATCATTTTGTGGGAACGCCTGTCGCTGACACTTGGCACGTGCCGATCTTAGGGTGGGCGTTAAGTGGTGGTGATTTACGCGGCCCGCACTTTTTTGCGACTCATCTCATGCAGTTTTTACCGCTTTATGGTTTGTGGTTGCAACGCCAAACAGCTGATGTGGACGCAAACCATACAGCCGAAAGACAAAAAATCATAAGGTTTTCATGGATCTATTGTTCGGTAGTGCTATTCTGGTTTGCCGTTAGTTTTGCCCTTTAAGGGGAGCGGATAGTTAGATAAGTGTTCTAGCGAGAAAAATTCGAAATAAATGGAATAAATCGCCCGTTTGATCGTAGTTATTAATAAGCGCTGGAAATTTCCGACGCCTTTTTACCAACAGAGAGGATTAAATCATGTTTTCATCACTCAATCTAAAAACAGGTGTTGCTGCGTTACTTATGCCTGCGGTATTAGCATTTGCTTCAGTACAAGCTAACGATGTTTTGAAGTCGCCTGAAGCGCCAGAGGGAGCGTCAGTGCGTATCATCTATCCTGGCGATGGTGCTGAGCTAACCAGCCCGTTCACAGTGGTCTTTGGCATGACAGGAATGGGTGTCGCACCGGCTGGTGTGGAGCGTGAAAAAACCGGACATCATCACCTGTTGGTTGATCAGGAAGAG
>CALHTA010000116.1 GCA_938038645.1 uncultured Thiotrichaceae bacterium | reverse complement strand
ATGGCGGCTAAGAATACGATGGATGAGAAGCCTGCCTCTTGCCAAATGCCTGACCCTATAAAGATAGGTCGGAACCATTCTGCTTTCGACAGGAAGTAAATGGGTTCTATCCCAAACCAGCCGAGCGCGGTGTTGACAATACCGGCTGACGGCGAAAAGGCCGTTATGACGATACCAGCAATGATTACCGTGGAGATAAAATGCGGCAAATAAACAATGGTCTGCGCTGATCTCTTAAAAGTTTGATTCAATATTTCATTGAACATTAGCGCTAATATTATCGGTGCGGGGAAGCCAAACAGCAAAGTAAGTCCGCTGATAATAAAGGTGTTTTTGACCGCTCGTATAAATTGGTCGCTTGAGAAAAGTGTTTCGAAATGCTCGAAACCTACCCAAGGGCTGCCAGTGATTCCTTTGAAAAGACTGTAATCTTTGAAGGCGATCTGTAAGCCATACATCGGCTGGTAAAGGAACATGATGAACCAGATGATGGCTGGCGCAAGCATGACGTAGATCTGCCATTCCCGTTTGAAGTGTCGGATGTACCAACCGACTTTATCTTGAAAACTATTATTCATAAAACCATTCCCCTATTGCTTAAGCCGGGAAGGGTGGTCAAAAGCTTCACCCGTCTCATGGTCAAACACTTTCATCATGCTTGGTTTGAAATATAGTGTTTCCACTTGTTCTAAATGATCCACTCGGCCATGTGTTTCCGCTTTAACAACAAACGGCTTACCCATTAGCTTGGTGTGTAGTAATGCCTCTGAACCTAGCGTTTCAACGAGTTCAAGCTCGATAGGAATAGCTGCTGAACCGGCTTCTGGCTCAATAAGTACATGTTCAGGGCGTAGACCAATGATCACCTTACGGCCCGTATTCACGATGCCTAGATCGAGGGATGAAGGAATTTCAACAGTATGGTCGCCAATGTTTGCCATTAACTGTCCGTCTTTCTCTTCTAGAATCGCTTCGAATTGGTTCATAGGAGGAGAGCCAATAAAGCCTGCTACAAAGGTATTGATTGGATGGTTGAACAATTCCATTGGCGTACCAATTTGTTCAATTCTTCCATCGCACATAACCACGATCCGGTCTGCCAATGTCATAGCTTCAACTTGGTCATGCGTTACATAGACACTGGTTGCCCCCAAGCGCTTGTGAAGCTGCTTGATCTCCGCGCGCATTTGAGTTCTTAGTTTGGCATCTAGGTTAGAGAGAGGCTCGTCAAACAAGAACACTTTAGGGTGGCGAACAATGGCGCGGCCCATAGCGACCCGTTGGCGTTGACCTCCTGAAAGGTCAGCCGGGCGCCGATCCAAATACTCAGTAAGCCCCAAAATTTCAGCAACTTCTTTTACTTGCTTAGCTATATCTGCTTTGGGAACTTTACGTATTTTCAAGCCAAAAGCGATGTTGTCAGATACGTTAAGGTGAGGATAAAGCGCGTAGTTCTGGAAGACCATAGCGACATCACGATCCTTGGGTGCGATCTCATTGACCTTGCGCTCATGGATAGTGACAGTCCCGTCAGAAATTTCTTCCAAGCCTGCAATCATGCGCAGTGTAGTCGACTTTCCGCAACCAGAAGGGCCTACTAACACGACAAATTCTTTTGAATCCACTTCAAGGTCAATACCGTGCACGACCTCGACATCGCCGTAACGTTTTACAACCTTTTCAAGTTTTACACCTGACATCCTTCCTCCAAATAGCCCTGAGCTAATGCGCTGCTCTTCGTGTTTGCCGGCCTTTTAGGCTAGCACTGTTTAATACTTCAATAAAATTAAGTAGTTCGGTATGGGACGCGAGTGTTTCTACTTCTTGTTCCAGCGAACCGATATGACCGATCATAGCTGCTTCTGCTGCATCCGGTGAGCCACTTCTAATGGCTGCCACAATGGCTTTATGTTCTTCTAGTACTTGGCCTTCACGCCTCAAGTTACAAAGGCGCTTTAAATGGCGAATGCGATTAACGTCGGCTTGACTGTCTTTCACGACATTCCACACCCCAGATATTCCCGCCGCATCAAAAAATGCACGGTGAAGCGCTTCATCCAGTTTAAAAAACTCTAGATCTTGGTTTGCGTCTAACGCCGCTTCTTGCTGTTTGAGAATGTTTTCCATCTTGAGTACCGATTCCCAAGTGCTTTGAGTTGCCGCAGCGCGTCTCACAGCGCCTACTTCAAGCTGCAGTCGAACAAAGCAAGCTTCTATATACCGAGTGATTTGTATTGCGGTTACATAGGTGCCACTTTTTGGAATTATTGTGACTAAGCCTATGCCCTGTAGGCGAATCATAGCTTCGCGTACTGGGGTTTTGCTGGCGTTTAGGGTTTCTGCAACTTCTTTCTCTGAAATTAGCTGACCCGGATAGAGTTTGATCGTAACGATCAGGTCTTTGAGCAGTGAGAAAACTTGGGATGTGAGAGATGACGCGTCGTCTAATACCTTGCCCGATAAAAGTTGAGATATCGATGAGGGATGCTCTAAATCAGAATGAATCAGCGATGGCTGAGTTTGCAATTTTAACCTCCTTCTATCTCAAGTATCTTAAATAGTGGTCTAATATCTTAGATTGGCATCTGAAACTTTGCAAGCAAAGCTTGCATGTTTTTTAGCAACCAGCGTTTAGACCGATCAATTAAAGCCTGATCATTTTCTATGCCTAGTTTACAAGCAAAAATTACTTTGATATCTTAATTTTCAATCTGATATGTTAATTTAACTTATAATGTATTAGGGTTACAAACGTTTTGGACAATCACATAGATGGTCCAATATTTCTCGGGAGGAAATATAAATTGAACCGAATAAGTGCTGCCACATTGTCAGTTTCGCTGTTTCTCATTAGCTCGGCTTACGCCAATACAGCGTGTGACAGTAATGCTGAATTAACCATTATTTCGGCTGTGGATGATGGAACCTTTGAGGAAACTCATGGACCAGAAAATACGATTGATAAAAATTTAGACCC
>CALHTA010000115.1 GCA_938038645.1 uncultured Thiotrichaceae bacterium | reverse complement strand
TAGTGCTTCTTCTATTCGCTTATCAACAATTCTCTGGGAAGGAAGGCCGGTTAATGCATCATGATTGGCTAGATGCTCAATAAACTTTTTTTGCCCTTGGATGGTCTTTTTTTGCTTTTCTACTTTTTCCAAGAGCTTAATAATTTGGGTTTGTAGGTGGAATATACTCATGCCAATGATTGCAAAAAATGCTGTGTAAGAAATAAGTCGCCCAACCCATGCCGAAGTCCATGAGAAAAATGCGGAGTCATTGGCGCTTAACGAACTGGCCCCAGTAAAAAATTGGTAGAAAGCAAACGTATACAAGAGAAGGATGATTAATCCAATTAATATGGTTGATTTGTTATCGAGATAAAAAAGTGAAAGCATGATGCAGAAGAGTGCAACAAGCTCACCCGTTCCAGATATTCCCAGACTCATCAACTCCACATAAGTGATGACAAAACCCAGTGTGAGATAGCTATATATAATGGTTTTATAAGATAACCTCTTATTAAAAGCGACTACGGCTGTGCCGATAACAAAGCAGATGAAGTGAAGGTAATAAAGGTTTTGCCAATCAAAGTCTTTAAGGCGAAGTAAGAAGGCGATGAACAAGAAGAATATTGATACTGATAGATAAATCGATAACTTATCAAGCGCGTCTTTTTTTATAATGTTTAAACGTTCTTGGACATCGACCATAACGAGATCTTTCATAACGAGTCCGTTCGTTGAAATTTTGTATGGTTAAAGTGTGTCACAAGACGTGACCAACAAAGAACTACACAATAGTGTAATTCCCAGCATTAATTATTGTTATGCCTAAAGTTATAGAGCATTTTATCTAGATATTTATGTTACTAGATAATAGCCATAATTAATGAGGGAATTTTGCACTAAATATTTTCTTGTGTTATTAGCGGCAGTATTCTCCTGATTTAACTTCGCCTTGGTTAGTTATCGTTCGGCTTAGGAAGTTAAAACAGTTTGGCTTATCTGAACTCGTGTATTCAATGAAATAATCATTGCCTTCATAACTGTATTGCATACGACGTTTGCCATCAATGTTCTGTGTGAATACAAGGTCTTGCACTCCGCCGCGTGGAGGTCTTCCGCTGGGCATACCTGGGCCACCGCTAGCCGCTTTTAGTGGGGGAACGCGGGGTAAATTTCTAACGTCATCTACTTCTCCCATAAGGCATTGAATGATGTAGGGAGCAGATTCTGAGGTGTGATAGCGGTAGCCATAAGTTGGATCCGCTTGACCATTGCAGATATCTAAGGCTGTTTCCAGGATCTTAGAGCCATCAGGGTTATCGTCACCGTAGATTGGAAACCCATCGAAAGCCCAGCCTATGATTGGATTATCATTAGCGTTTTTCATATTATCAATCATGCATGTTGGTTTTACATGATAGTGATAGTCATCCCCGCGACCAGCATGACCCCCACAGTTATCCAGTTGCTTAGTTAAAAGGGTATCGTGCCTGGTTTGATGATGGTGAAGATCTGCTTGGCTCATCTCACCGCCGCCAGTATAGTCATAAATTGGCACACCGTTTACCGCAACTCCGAGTGCTGCATCCCGTGTTTTAGGTGTTTTTTCGAGTGTTGGGTTAAGTCGAATCGGCGCAGCGTATTCCGCAGGGACTGCAGTTTGTTCGTTTGTTCCTACGATGCCGGTCATTAGTTCATGATCTGGGTAGGTATCTGACTTGATAACGGCGTAGCCACCTTGGCAATCAACTTCAACGCTGTCGGCGAACCCTGCTAAGAATACGGACTCTTGAACGTCCTTACAGTGATCATCATGGGCTTGTGCAGGAGCAGCTAAAAGCATAGCTAAAATAGCACTACAAGCTTGGAGCGCGCGCCCACGCATCAGTAAGTTAGAAATTCTCATTTAATTAACCACCGTTCTGCACAGTAGTGTGTTGTCAGTCTCAAGATCTGGTCCCCAAATGAGCTTTGCTTCGTCAGCCCAATTGATGCGGTTGTAACCATCTTTAGGCCTTACTTCGCTCTCTGAATAAACTTGAGCATTTGTCCAGTCACTGTCATCAAAATCTAGGAGAGTCCAATCGGTCGGTGTCTCAACCTCGTTAAACCTATAGCTGCCTTCTCCCGCGATTGGGTTTTCTTTATCTGCACAGCTCTTGTCTAAAGGCGCTTCGTGGGTGACCAAACATTGCCAAGTGCCGTCGGTTGCAGCGACTAACTCTCCTTTGCTATTACGTATCTGTGCGATGACCCCGCCATCTCCCATTTGTTGTCTGCGTGAGCCAATGTACTCAAGGCCACTATTGTTTTCTTTGAAATCCATGGCTTTCAAGCCGATTGAGAAAGGAAGTTTTGCATCAAATGAAAAGCGCTCAGCATTAAACGACCTTTCGGTGGTAATAGGGACGCTGTCTTCAGCAACTTTGACTCCGTTAATGCTCATCTCAAACCAATTATCGGCCCATACTTCGGCGGTATAGGTTTCAGCTGAAACGGCTTGAGTTAATAAACATAAAGTACAGGTAGCAAGGAGTGGATATCGTTTCATCTTTTTCTCTCATTGGTTGGTGGGAACGGGTATAGATTAATTATGAGATAGGCTAATGTTAATTTGGGTTAGTGCAGTGTAAAGTGTTTGTAAAGTAAACACTCCCATGAGACGAGCATCTCTTGTGTATTGGAAGCTTATAGCCGAAAATCTACCCCCTCAGCGAGTGCGTCGAACTTTTACTAAAGTTTAACGGTCAACAGAAAAGCAACAACATAGGTTTCAAATGCTAAAAAGTCTCTTTAAGCCAAGCTGGAAAAGTAAATCAATCGATAAAAGGCTTCGTTTTATAGCGGACATCGATGTTTCTGTTGCCTCCAATCAAGAGATACTCGAAAAGCTAGCCGCTAATGATGTTGATGCTGGTGTACGCGATGCTGCAATGGCCAAGATTTCTTCTCCCCAGGCTTTGTATAATCTTCGTTTGTCGCATACGAACACTGAGAGTAGAGAAGTTGCTGAAACGGCTTTTCGTCACTTAATCCAGTCGGATTCATTCTCGGTTACCGATTGCAGGGCCTTTCTGGGGCGAAATCCTAAAGCGAGTCTGCTCGTTGCAAAATATTGCCCAGATGCTGAACTTCGAAATGAGATCTTATTAGGTCTTGATGAATTGGAGCAGGCAAAGATTATCTCTGATATTCAATACAGCGCTACTCGCGTCATGGTTGCAGAGAAAATACAGAGCATCGGCCCACTCGAAATTGCACGAAAGAACTTAAAAGGCCGTGACAAAAACGCTGAGAAAGTGATTAAAGGAAAGATTGATTTAATCCATGCCAAAGAAAAGCTCGACCTTGAGAACGCAGCTTTAGCCAAGTCTATTCGTGAAAAGATGGAAGCACTTGCTCGATATATCGCTTGGAGCGATGAGATTAAGGTCAAATTTTTCAGCCTATCAAAAAGCTGGGATACCTTAGATTTTGAACCGTCAGAAACTGAAAAGGCGCTTTACCAAACCGCATTCACTAAAGTTGATGCTGATGTGAAACAGCACATGGCTGTCGCTTTGTCTGAGCAAAATCAGGAAGAAATTGTTAAGCGATTAGAAACAGTTTGCACTAACGTTGCCGCTTACCCTCTGGATAAATTGCTTGCAGAGAGTACAGCGCTAAACGATGAGCTTAGCGATTTGAGATGGCAGTGGAACAAAGAGTCTGAAGTGACTCCGCACAGCGCTGACACTAGTGAACGATTTACCCAAGCCGCTAAGTCAGTTGAGTCAGCGGTTGCCATTGCTCGAAGCGTTGGCGCTTTTCGCGAAGCCGACAGTGACGCTTCAATGCCGCAAGCAAAAGCAGTTTTGGGAGCCACTGACAAGTCAGAGTGGTCCGGTAATTTCCCCGCTTTAACCTCATCAAACGAAGCTGTTGTGGAAGCGAAAAAAGTATTAAACGCTGCTCAGCATGAGCGTAAGAAAGCAAAAGAGGCGCTAGATAATTTACACAAAAAAATAAACCGCCTGTTTGGAGCGGCCAACCGTGGTGAGCTCAATCGTGCACAAAGAGAGCTTGCGGTCGTGGTGAACGCTGCTAGTCGGTACGAAGGCAAAGAGCGCAAGCATCTTGACGAAAGGATTCAAGAAGCAACTGAATCGGTCAAGAAAATGGGCGACTGGAAAGACTTTGCACTTGAGCCAAAACTGGTTGAATTGTGCGAGCAGATGGAAGTGCTAGCAAACATTGAAACGCCAAATCCTGACAAACAAGCAGTAGAAATTAAAAAGCTTCAGCAAGCTTGGAAGGCACTGGGCAGTTCAGATATTTGCGACACTTATTGGCCTCGATTCAAAGAAGCGGGCGATAAAGCTTATGAGCCTTGCTCTATTTTCTTCAAGCAGCGACGTGATACTCAGCGTGAAAACCTTAAGAAGCGTGAGCCACTCATTGCCAAAATGAAAGACCTACTGGAGTCGACTGATTGGGATGCTAAGCCTGACTATAAGTCGGTAGAAGATGGTATTTCACAGATCATGCAAAGCTGGAAAAAGGTTAAGGATGTTGAGCATGGGGCTGGCCAAAAGCAGTGGAACAAGCTGTCTAAGTTCAAAGATCAGATCAATGAAAAGCTGGCGATTGAATATGATAAAAACATCGCTGATAAACATGCATTAACTGGTCAACTCGATTTAATGCTGGAGCAGGATGTCACCGAGCAAAGTTTAGAAAAGCTTCAGTTTTTGCAGAGTAAATGGAAGCAAGTTGGTGTGACCCGACGAGGTGAAGACCAAGCGGCTTGGTTGAAATTTAAAGCCAGTAGCGATGCGGTTTACCAGAAAATCCAAGAGCTTCGACAAGCGAAGCGGTCTGTTGAAGATGAGCAAATAGCAGCTTACAAAAGCATCCACAAACAAATTTTGGCGCTAGCTAAATCAACGCAGGATCTGACCGTTTCGGATAAAGAATTTGAAGCGTTACAGGCGCAATATAAAGATTTGCCTGCATTGCCAAGTAGCCTTCCTGAAAAAATTACCGAGCGACTCAATAAAGAGTATGCCCAGGCGTGTAACGCTTATGACGGCGCTAAGGAACGTCTTGATAAAGCTAAGGTTGATAATGAGCTGTCAACGTTGGCTGCTAAAGCCCAACTTTGTGCAGCGCTAGAGCAACTTCCAGTAGACGCTGAGCAAGCCGAAGTGGAAGCACTTCAGGAAAAAATTAATGGTCTCGAACTGAGCAATAAGAGCTATGCGAAACGCTTCGCTAAACGCCTTGAGAAAGCACGAGACACCGATCGTGAAGGTTATAGTTCGGCGCGAAGAATGCTATTGATTGATAGTGAAATCTTAATGGACATTGACAGCCCTAAAGAAGATAAAGATTTACGTTTGAAAACGCAGTTAGAAAGGATGACTCAGCAAGGCATTGGTCATGCAACAACCAGCGTGGCTGCTAGGCTGAATGATCTTAAAATTGAATGGCTATGTATGCCGGGTGCAGAAGCTGCGCTGCAGAATCAGTTTGATGAGCGCTTTGAGAAGTTACTTAAGTAAATCACTAATACTCAATTGCATTAAATTTGGATGAGTGCTGCAACTAGGTGTTACAGCACTAATCTAAAACCAGAAACAGGGAGCTCTCCCTGGAAAAAATCAATTTCTTCAAATCGTGTAAACCCCATGCTTTCATAAAGTACCCAAGCTGAGTTCATGTATTGGGTGGTATGAAGTGCAACTTGAGTTTGTTGTTT
>CALHTA010000114.1 GCA_938038645.1 uncultured Thiotrichaceae bacterium | reverse complement strand
TCAAACACCGCTGTATCTATAAGTTGTTTAAGTCTTTGCATTAAATACAAATTTTTACTTCCTCCGCCACATACATAAACCTCATCAACTTTTAGTTTGTTTGATTTTGATGCGAGATTTATTCCTTCAGTGATGCTGAGTGCGGTGACTTCTACTAAAGTTGCTTGGATGTCTTCAGGTTTCATTGATGAATCGAGGTGTTGCTTAAGCCATTGCAAGTTGAAATGCTCTTTACCCGTGCTCTTTGGGTAGCCCCGCTTGAAAAAGTCATCTTTCATTAATTCATCTCGCAGTGAAACGATTATTTTCCCAGATGCTCCCCACGCTCCGCCTTTGTCATAGGGTTGGTTTTGATTTTCTAAGCACCATGAGTCTAGTAATGAATTTCCAGGGCCAGTATCAAACCCTAAGGTATCAAGCGTTGGGGATACGAGACTGATGTTTGATATGCCTCCAATATTTAGTATCACTCTGTTCTTAGTTGCGTGTGAAAAGACTGCCTTATGAAAAGCGGGGACTAGCGGAGCACCTTCACCGCCTGCTGCAATGTCCCGGTTTCTGAAGTCTGCAACAGTCGTCACGCCAGTGAGTTCCGATATTCGATTGGCATCTCCGAGTTGCCAGCTAAAATGGGGCTCATCATCTGGCTGATGCCAGATAGTTTGCCCATGATTGCCAATGGCATGTATCTTTTCTTTAGGAATACCGCTCTCTTGGATTAATGCCTCAGCGGCTTCTGCGTAAATTGATCCAAGCGTGGCATTCAGGCTTGCAATATGTCTTAACGAACCTGTCCAGCTCGTTTGAATGATTGCTGTTAAATCAGCTTTTAGAAGTGTGGGAAATGCCAAAGTATGGCAAGCGACAGTATTGGGGAGTCCATCAGAGTTGAATTGCACCAATACTGCATCGATGGCATCCATGCTGGTGCCAGACATGATGCCTATATAATAACCTTTTTCAAAACGAGCGTTAGAAAAAGGGCTATTAACCACCAGTAGCGCTGTTGATGTCGAAGTTTTCCATAGCAAAACGGTGAAGAACATTAAGCTGCAAGTTCATGTTTATCGCATCAACTTCAAATTTAACAAGTTCTTTCTTCGTCAACGACATGCTGTTGGGTAATTCAACGGTCAGCGGATTAGCAGGAATATTGTTTTTGCGGAATTCATAATGCAAATGAGGACCCGTTGCTAATCCAGTCGATCCAACATAGCCAATGATATCGCCTTGAGCGACAACTTGGCCTTTCTTAAGGTCCTTCTTGAACTTTGAAAGGTGAGAATACAGCGTAGTGTAGCCTTCACGATGCTTGAGGATGATTGTCTTCCCGTAGCCGCCTTTTCTTCCTATCAGTTGAACCTCACCGTCACCAGTAGCGATGATGGGTGTGCCGCGTCGCGCAGCAAAGTCTGTGCCTTTGTGAGCACGGAGTTTGTGAAGAACAGGGTGGAAACGTCCAGGGTTAAAGTGGGATGAAACCCGAGCATGCGCAACCGGTGTGCGAATAAAGGCGCGTTTCATTTCACGGCCTTCAGGTGTGAAGAAGTCCGTTAAACCTCTAGCGGTTGTATGTCTTATGCTACGGTATATCTTGCCCTTGTTGATGAACTCAGCAGCCAATAAGTTTTGACTTCCGACTAAATCGCCATCGTGGTAAATATTTTCAAAAACGACGGTAACCTGATCGCCAACTCTTACATCATGTGAAAAGTCTATATCCCAATCAAAAACGGTAACAACTTGTCTTACAATATTATTAGGGACATCAACCCTTTTGGCGTCCAAAAATAAACCGTTCTTAACTGAGAATGTAGCTCTTGCTTGGCGTACTTCAAATTGCTTTTTCTGCCAAGAGCCTTCGAAACTTCCGTCCTCAGTTGGCGTAACAACAAAACTGTTTTTATTGTCAGGTGTAAATGCTAACTCTTCTAGCTTGCCCTTGTAGGACTTAGCGCGAACAATTGTTCCCATTTTCATGTCTTTCAAAGCAGTGGCAATTGGCTCTATCTGCTGTAAATCTTTGAGAACATCGGGTTGTTTTAGTTGACTGAAAATATTGGTTGGGTTGTCGTAGCGTTTTACTGTGTAGGTATGCCAAGTGCTTTCTGGGTTAATTAGCTCATGCCCAGTATAAGTAACGAGTGCATGTTTTGGTAAGGGAAGCTCTTGAATCTCTTCGTTATAACGGTCTTCGGATGCTCCATCAGTAGATGAGTCCGCTACAATTATGTTTGGGGGATTTGGTGCGCTGGCTTCAGCCACTTCAACCTTTTCTTTTAACTTTAACGGAACAGTCTTATTAATAATGGCTGATGAGGCTTCAACAACCGGAGCTGGAATGAGTGTTTTGGTAATGCTTGCATAGTTCACTTGATTAACAGGCAGCTGCTTTGCGATTGTCTGTTCAGTTGAAGTGCTAGTTGTAGGAACCGACTTGTCTAAAGTGATTTCAAACTTCTGGGTAACATTGCCAGGCAAATAGGACTGTAACGGTAAATTACCCAGTACAGTGACACATCCGACCAAAGTTATTGCACGCACGGCCCATCGTGGGCCTAATGGCGCAGTGTCTTCGGTTGTTACGGTTTTAGTCTCGTCTTGATTGCCAAATAGGTCAGAATCATCCTGATTCTGTATGTCAAAACGTGCTAATACGTCGTCCCAATTTTTATTATTTTTTACTGACGAGTCTTTTGTTCGAGAACTCAAGATTGGCAGCTCCATAATTGATTAGAAACATTCCATTGCAATGCCATCAACGTGCCCCTCTGCACGTTTGAAAACAATACATACCATAGAATATAATAAGTTTGCAACAAATTCACTCAATCGACACATTTTCCGACTAAATAATCCTACAAGTCAACAAAGCTTAGCACTCCCTACAAGCGCGCCGACATAGTAAAACGTTATGTGGCGTTTGTAAACTTTACTGCAAATCGGTGGGTGTATTTTGAGCAAAACAAGAGGTTCATTAATACTATTCGATTATTTTTATCGTTACAGTCCTCAGTGAGTTACCACCAGACGACACAGCACAACAAATCTCAGCCCTTTAGTTGTTGTATGGTAACTAGATGAATCTTAATCTTAGCTTAAATCAGACTAACTGTAATGTTACAAAGTTGCAGATACATTATTGGCAGTTCATCATAGCCGTTAACTCATTATCAGGATAACTAACAGCTTGCATACTATTCTTGTACTCGCTCGATATGAGCTAAGTCGTTTATTCATGACTAGGCGTGGATTACTATCGTTATTTGCATTTGCGCTAGTTTGGTTTTTAATTCTGCGCTATGCCATTTACGGCGCAGCTCAGTTTTTTATGGCAGATGCACCGGGAGGGCTGATTGTTAGTTTTTTTAACTCTGCAATCATCAATAACCTCATGTCTTGGCAGGTTCCAGAGCTGGCGGTGTTTTGGGTTATTACCCTTTATTTATTGCCCATCTTTTGTATTGCTCTTACTGCAGATCAAACAGCATCTGACCGTGCAAGAGGCACACTGAGACTCTTGCATCTTCGTGCTACAAGAGATGGTATTTTCTTTGGACGTTTCATTGGTCAGTTACTAATACTGTTATTACTGATTTTGTTGGCTTTAATTACGACGGTGATGTTGGTGTTGATCAGAGACAATTCGATGTTGATACCGGCAGTCAAATTATCACTCATACTGGCAGTAAATCTAATGTTGGTGCTGTTGCCTTATACCGCGCTAATGGCTTGGGTATCATCAATGGCTCGTTCAGCACGTCAAGCAACCCTATATGCGATTATCATTTGGATAGTGTTTTCAATTTTTACGGGTTGGTTATCTAGCCAATACCCAGGTCTTTGGGGGTTGGATAAAGTCCTGCCGGGAGCGCAAATTTCTGAGCTATTGCAATTATCAGGTTGGGATACTTTGTCATTGGCTTACCTACCTATTATCCAAACGATTGTACTATTGGGTTTAGGGCGATTCATGATGCAAAGGAGTGACTGGTGAAATTACTGAGCTGCCAAGGTCTGGTTAAACGTTATGGTAGTAGCCGCGCTTTAGATGGCGTCGACCTGACTCTTGAGGTGGGCGCACCCATTGCCTTAATTGG
>CALHTA010000113.1 GCA_938038645.1 uncultured Thiotrichaceae bacterium | reverse complement strand
ACAAAGATATCGGGGATTTTATGGTAATCGTTTCGCCCAAGGCCATCGTCTGAATTTTCAACCTCGGTCGAGCCGAGCAAAATGACATTACCATCAAAATACTCAGGGCTTGGGACCATACCTTTGAATGAGCAACTCAGCGAATATTTCTTTAAGTTGTCCCAATAGCTATTCACACCACAAGGTTGTTTTGTCGGGTTTGTTTGATGAGGATAGTTGTAATTGCGCATCCAAATTCTATTCGCATTTACATTCACTCGATGAGAGCGCTTCTGAGTATCTTTTTCAGCCGCTTCAGCCTGCTTAACATCGTTTATAAACTCATGCGCCTGAGCTAGATCAACATTTCCATGTTTAATTATCTGCCAAAGCGCAATGGCAGCATTGGGATAAGGCTTACCACCTATCACCTTGACTGGCTCATTTCGACGAACGACATCATCATTCCCTTGATGAAAATTAGGGGAAACGAATATTAAGGATTGCGAATCAAATTGTGCCTTAAGCGCAGCAAGATCCTTAGCCGCGTGCTCAATGAAATTATATTTACTGCCGCGAGCTAATAAGATTTTGTAACAGCGAGGTTTCGAAAGCGCGTCGATTAGCTCTTTGTCCCCCTGAGATAAAACGGCGTTTGCGCCTGAAGGGTAACTGGTATCGATATCAACAAAAACGGCTTTAGGACAGTAGTTTTCTACGCCCGTTAACTTAGCGAGATGCTGTAAATGCCGATCTAGGTTTTCGAAGAAATTAGCAATATGTTGTCTCGGAAAAATAGAGCCAAAGGTACTCACACCATCTTCATCGTACAAGGACTGTTGCTTCATGTATTCATTGTCAAAAGCAAACACAGTCACCGCATTTTTGGCGCTACCGCCCAATTCTTGCCTTGACGAAATCATGATCTGATTGATGACATCAAAGC
Organism: uncultured Thiotrichaceae bacterium; assembly: GCA_938038645.1. Lineage (GTDB taxonomy): Bacteria > Pseudomonadota > Gammaproteobacteria > Thiotrichales > Thiotrichaceae > Leucothrix. Next base: position 1,711 of record CALHTA010000113.1, on the reverse strand, counting down.
CATAGTCCTCTAAATACTCACGGACAATATTTTTGTTTTGAAATAACCCAAGGAGCAGAAATAGCAGTGCCACCAGTAATGCTTTCCATAGCGAGCTTAGGATGGCTTTTTTGAGGACTATTGGGTTTACAGTAAACATCAACTCTTACAATTCATTCCTAATGCTTATGGATTTATCTCAAACTGAAATTGAGATGATCAGTCCTTAAGCATAGCCTATCAAAGTAACAATTTCTTTGTATTGGTGGTTCCAGCCCATTATATTGACCACTTACTGAGGGAGATTCGGATGATTCCAAACACACATGTCACACAATGTTCTGCCGCACCAATCGCTGAAGTTTGGTCTTGGATTAAACAAACTGACTCTCCAAAGCTTATTGATATGTGTCAGGCAGTGCCCGCTTATTTGCCGGCACAACAATTACGTGATTACCTTGGTGAAGCGATCAGCAGCGGCGAAGGTGCAGGTTACACTTCCTTAGAAGGTATCGAGCCGCTGCGTAATGCATTGGCAATAGACATTAGCAGCCGTTACCAAGCAAATATCCATGCCGACGACGCAATGATTACGGCAGGCTGCAATCAGGCGTTTTGTGCGGTGATTGATGCTTTGTGTGAAACTGGGGACGAAGTGATCGTTGCATTGCCCTGTTATTTTAATCATCAGATGTGGTTAACCATTCGCGGAATTACGCCGCGTTACCTGAGTTTAAATACAGAGTCTGCTATTCCTGACCCTGCTGAAGTTGCAGGCCTGCTCTCTAATCGTACTAAAGCTATCGTTCTCGTTTCCCCCAATAACCCGACCGGTGCGACTTACAGCCCAGAGTGCATCGAGCAGTTTTACCAATTAGCAAAGCAGCATAATCTGGCACTGATTGTTGATGAGACTTACCGAGACTTTATCGACCCAAATACGCCACCTCACAATCTGTTTCAACATGCCGATTGGCGAGATACTTTTGTACACCTCTACAGTTTCTCTAAAGTGTTTGCCTTAACCGGTCACCGAGTAGGAGCAATTGTTAGCGGAAAGCTTCTTCAAGAACAACTGGCTAAAGTTCAAGATTGTGCAGTCATCTGTGCTTCCCACACGGGTCAACTTGCTGCAACTTATGGCTTAGCGCATTTACATGATTGGAAGCTTGAGAAGTACCATGCGATGAGCCAGCGGGCCAAAGCTTTGAAAGAGGCTTTTACTGCGCCTGGGTTAAACTACGAACTACTCAGTGTCGGTGCTTATTTTGCTTATGTAAAACATCCTTTTGATATCAGCTCCTTACTTGTTTCTAAACGACTTGTTGAAGAATTTGAAGTGCTTTGCATTCCAGGTGTGTTTTTTGGTGAAGGTCAGGAACAGTATTTAAGATTTGCTTTTGCCAATGTTGATGAGGCACGTTTTCCTGAGCTTGTGGAACGTTTAATTGCTAGCCAGTAGATAAAGAGACCTAAAGTTACGACATCAAGTTATTAAGAAACCTTCATCGGTTTCTTAGAACTTTCTGTTAGTGCTTTGCTACTTAGGTTTAAACAATACAATCATTGAAACCTAAACTATGAAAATCATTACTCCAGTCGTTTCTACTACTCTTTCAGCAGCTCTCTTACTGCTTACGCTACAACCTGCAAATGCTGTAGTAGATTTCACACAGTCGTTTATCGTCAAATCGATCATTCGCTTTTTAGATACTAATAAAAACAACCTGAT
>CALHTA010000112.1 GCA_938038645.1 uncultured Thiotrichaceae bacterium | reverse complement strand
TCAGAGTGGCTCTCTGTAGATGAATGCCTTCAACTTCAGAAGCGCTAAAGAGGAAACACTCGTGAGCGATGTCAGCAAACTAGTAAGCAAAGCACAAGCTGGAGACCTAAACAGTTACGAAGCCCTTGTACGACGATTTGAGGCATCAGCTTTCGGACATGCTTTTTCTATACTTGGTGACAGCCAACTAGCCCAAGACGCTGTACAGGAAGCGTTTATAGCATCGAGGAAAAGCGTATTTATCCATCGATTGATGAATCATACTCTGCTGCTTATGCGGATGGGTATCATCTAGATGAAGAGAGAATGTTACGCACCCAGCTAAGTGGAATAACTTTGCGAGCGATCAAAGGTAAGCAACCACCTCTACGCTTTATTACAGCAGGCAGGGTCTTTCGTTCAGAGCAAGAAGATGAGCATCATTTAAAGGTTTTTCATCAGCTAGAAGGCATCAGTGTTCAAAGGAATGCTTCTTTGGATGATCTTCACTCTATTTTGAATGATTTAATGTTGGCAGTTTTGGGCGAAGTTGAAACCAGATATCGAGATCATGACTTTGGATGGGTTGACCACAGCTTCGAGTTGGATGTCAGAATGAATGATGAATGGATAGCCGTTGCCGGTGGAGGAATGCTAAAACCCGCAATGCTTCACGATGCAGCTCATGATCCAGAGCAAGTTTCCGGTTATGCTTTCGGCATGGGATTGGAAAGGCTTGCTCTGTTGAAATTGGGCTTAAAGTCGATAGATGAGTTATGGTCTGAGGCTTACCAGCAGCACCAAGCATAGATCATTATCGTTAACATAAAAACGACAAACACTTTATTTTGCGGTGCAGCGCGCATCTGGAAAGGATAAATATTTCTCCTTGCATTCGTATGCAGAGCGTTTAGTATAAGACACTTAACCAACGGTTATGGAGGAGTTATGTTATTTAACCGCAGATCTTTCTTGGTTGCTGGTCTTACCGCCGCCATATCATTTGCCATTCCATCGTTTGTTTCAGCAGACGACATGAAATACGGCCTGTTACCCGACAAGCCATTTAATGGCGCTAAACTCAATATTCTTTCAGTTGTTACGCCTCAGTTCGATGGCTTAATGTTACGCGATAAAGAATTCACAGAAATGACTGGAATAGAGACGGAATGGACTTTTATTCCGTTTGGCTCGCTGCAAGAAAAAATTGCAGCTGAAGGTGTGGCTGCAAACGGCGCCTATGATGTCGTCAACTTTCTAGATAGCTGGGGCCCACCAAATGCACATTGGTTGGAACCAATCGATGATTTAATGAAACGTGACGGCATTTCGATGGATCGATATCCAGCCGCGTTTGCTCGTTCAGCTCAGTTTCAAGGAAAAACCCTAGGTTTTCCACTTCGTGCACACCCACAGTTAATGTTTTACCGCAAAGATTTAATTCCTGAAGCACCTAAAAGCTGGGAAGAAATTATTGAGGTAGGCAAGAAGCTTAAGGAAAGCCATCCTGACATTGCACCATTGGCTTTGTACTACAACAATGACGGTAATCGACAAAACTTGTTTATCTGGTTGAACTTCTTATGGGCTGCCGGCGGAGACATTTTTAATGATGACTGGACAGCTGCATGGGCCTCAGATGCAGGCATCAAGGCAACTGAAGATTACATAGCATTGCACACGACTCACAAGGTAACAAACCCTAACTCACTCGCCTTTGTTGAGCAGGATGCGCGACAATCGTTTATGCAAGGTAAGTCTGCGATGATTCCTGTTTGGTGGTGGGCGTATTCAGGTTTCTATAATCCTGATAGTTCGACGCTTAAGAAAGAACAAGTAGGATTTGCGGGTATGCCATCATACCAAGGAAAAACAACCTCTTACGCGATCTCCATGCCATTCTCGATTTCGAAATACTCAAAGAATAAAGGAGCAGCTTGGGAGTTCATGAAGTGGTTGTCTAACCCTGAAATGGACAAAGCTAATGCCATTGTCCGTGAAGTGGGCGGCAAGAAAATCGTTAACAACGTAGTGACCCATATTACTTCTTTGCAAGATGAGGAAGTCAATAAAGCCAACGATGGCATCCAAGCAGCCGCTTGGGAGTCATTGAAAGAGTCTGACATCATGCCTCAGATTGAAGAATGGTCCGAGGTTGGTGATATTTTGTCAGCGGCAATTGCTAAGGCTGCAGGCGGCGGAAATGTTAAAGAATTAATGACCGCTGCTGCTGCGCAGTCAGATAAAATTCTGAAACGTGCTGGACGAATTGAGTAAGTTCGTCGTTTGGGATCATCTCAAATCGGATCCAGTTCTGCTCGGCTTAATTGCTGAGCAGAACAATCCAAATCCTTACTGATCATCGCTACTACAAGCGTCCCAAGTAGAATGTTCATTTCTCTTGCGAACTAGGCTTCCGAATCATGCGCGACAATAAACTTAAATATATTTTAGTCTTACCCGCGATTATTGTTGTATTCGCCACCGCCGTTTGGCCGCTGATCGAGTCATTACGGCTGTCTTTTACTGTGGGCCGCCTTACCAAACCTAATTTTCCACAGGGCTATCTAGGCTGGGAAAATTACACATGGGCGTTTATGGAAGAACCTGCTTTCTGGAACTCAGTGGAAGTGACAGTGCTGTATACCCTGATCACAGTGATACTGACTACCCTAATAGCGCTGGGACTAGCCATGTTATTGGCACCAGGTGGACGTTTACGTGGCGGTGTACAAACCTTGCTGATTTTGCCTTTTGCAATGTCACCGGCACTCATTGGAGTGTCATTTCGCTTTATGTTCAATCCAGAATTTGGTTTATTCGATGCTTTTTTTGGTGTTGTGATACCTCCTCTGGCAGAGATCAGTTGGCTTTCAGATCCAACGCTAGCGTTTGTTGTTTGTGTGATGGCTGATGTCTGGGGCTGGATACCTTTTTTAACGCTGGTGTTGATCGGTGGGCTGGCCTCGATTCCACAAGACACGATCGAAGCTGCGCAGGTCGATGGTGCTTCAAGCTGGAGAGTATTCAAAGACATCACCTTGCCCCAACTAGTACCTGTATTAGCAGTTGTATTGATTCTAAAAGCTATATTCTCGCTAAAGACATTCGATCAAATTTATATGCTAACCAACGGAGGGCCGGGCACAGCAACACAAACACTTAGCCATTATATTTATTTTAGCGGTATGAAATATGGCCAGATTGGCTACTCAGCCTCAGTCGCTTGGGTAATGGTAATACCGATGATATTGCTGACCTTTTTGTATGCCAGATATGTATTTCAAAAGAGGTGATGTGATGACGGCTTGGAGGAACTTATGACGGGTAAACAGAGAAAGCAATTTTGGAATGTGATTCAGATTACTCTGATCTTGATCGCTGCTTTTATCATGCTAATCCCAATTATTTGGATTTTTCTCGCTGCATTTAAAACACATGTGGACGTGTATCAGTTGAAACTGTTTTTCACACCGACACTAGAAAACTTTGGCACGGTGTTTGATGCACCCTACAACTTGGGCAATAAGTTAATTAACTCAACTATTGTAGCTGGGGTTACTGTGTTGTTTGCTATTCCCATTGCAACCTGTGCCGCTTACTCATTCTCTCGGTTTAGACTACGGTTTGAAACCAGTATGTTGGTAATGATACTGGCAACACAGTTTGTACCTGCGGTCGTGATTATACTGCCATTTTTTGTGATGTTCCGAGATCTTGGTTTATTGGATACAAGACTTGGGTTGATTATGGTGAATCTTGCGATAGTCATGCCTTTTGCTATTTGGATGATCAAAGGCTTTATCGATGGCATCCCCCTAGAAACTGAAGAAGCAGCGATGGTTGATGGCTCAACTCGAGTGCAGGTCATAAGAAACATTGTGCTACCAATGGCTGCACCAGGCCTTTTCACTGCCGGTATTTTCTGCTTTATTATTGCGTGGAATGAGTTTTTATTTGCACTGATTTTGACAAATAAAGATGCAGTCACCCTACCCATTGGCTTGGCCCTGTTTAAAGCTGAGGAAGGTGATTTATGGAACCTGCTTTCTGCAGCCGGCATCATCATCATGCTGCCAATGTTTATTTTGGCACTGATAATTCGTAAGTATTTTGTTCAGGGTATGACGATGGGAGCAGTACGTTAATGGCACAAGTCCTACTAAAAAATATTACTAAACGATGGGGTGATTTCGTCGGTGTCGACAACCAATCACTAGCTGTCGCCGATAAAGAATTTCTAGTGCTGCTTGGACCATCAGGCTGCGGCAAAACCACTACTATGCGAATGATTGCTGGCTTGGAAGAGCCCACATCAGGTGAAATCTGGATTGGTGATCATGTAGTCAATGATGATTTACCTAAAGATCGAGATGTAGCGATGGTATTCCAGAACTATGGTCTGTATCCGCACATGACGATTTATGACAACATCGCCTATCCTCTGAAAGTGCGTGGCACACCCAAAGCTGACATTAAACCGCGAGTAGAAAAAGCGGCTGAACAGGTTGAGCTGACAGAATTTCTGCATCGTAAACCGAAAGCTTTATCCGGTGGACAGCGGCAGCGGGTAGCGTTGGCACGAGCTATCGTTCGTACACCCAAAGTATTTTTAATGGATGAACCCTTATCCAATTTGGACGCCAAGTTGCGGGTTACCATGCGTGCAGAACTTAAGCACTTGTCCCGCCAATTGCAGATTACTACCGTTTACGTGACCCATGATCAGATTGAAGCAATGACGCTCGCAGACCGAGTAGCCGTCATGGAGAAAGGTGTAATCCGCCAACTGGGTACGCCAGATGAAATCTACAATGATCCTTCAAATTTATTTGTAGCAGGCTTCATTGGTTCTCCTGCAATGAACTTGATCAATGGTTCAGTGAAGGATGGTTATTTCATCACAACAGGGGGCACGCGACTTGTTAAGGTCGATGGTGGTGATCGTGCAAAAGTCATACTGGGTGTCAGAGCTGAGGATGTAGATATCCATGAGTCTGGGCAAGGTGATATTGATGTACTAGTCTATGCTTATGAAAATACTGGTGAGAGTGTCATGCTAACCCTGCAATTTGGCAAGCAGCGGATTATAGCTAAAGGCGACCGCCATTTACGAAAGGATATGGATGACGTGGTGGGTCTAAGGGTAAATCCTGATCATTTATACCTGTTTGATTCGGAGACTGAAGAACGCATTCGTTATTGAGAATATCATCTTTATAATTGGGCTGGATAACTCAAGTCCAATCTTTTCTAACCGCTGACACACCTTGCTCGACCAATCGATCAATCACATGCCGCCAGTCAAAAGCGATACCCTCACCCGCAGTAGCTGCTTGGGTTCGAAGCTCATCTTTTAATTGTTCAGTATTCATCGCTTTGCAACCTCCTTTCCAAAACTTCAAACTACTTAGTGACCTGCCCAAACTTTCCCCTTAATGGATCAGATACAGGTAATATAAAAAATAATCCATGATTAGGGTAACCATTCTCATTCAGAGTGGCTCTCTGTAGATGAATGCCTTCAACTTTAGAAGAGCAAAGAGGAAACACTCGTGATCGATGTCAGCAAACTAGTAAGCAAAGCACAAGCTGGAGACCTAAACAGTTACGAAGCCCTTGTACGACGGTTTGAAGCATCAGCTTTCGGACATGCTTTCTCTATACTTGGTGACAGCCAACTAGCCCAAGATGCTGTACAGGAAGCGTTTATAGCAGCTTACCGAAACCTACATTCATTGAAAGCGCCTGAAGCTTTCGCAACATGGTTT
>CALHTA010000111.1 GCA_938038645.1 uncultured Thiotrichaceae bacterium | reverse complement strand
AACACCACAATCGTCGCGCTAAAAAGATTGGTTGCTGATAACAAAATCATATTTATCGATGAAGCCCAACGTATAGAAAATATTGGTTTAACACTCAAACTTTTAACCGATCACTTCAAAGATGTGCAAGTAATCGCTACTGGCTCTTCGGCTCTAGAACTAGCAAACAAAATAAACGAACCACTCACTGGTAGGAAGTTTGAATATTATTTATATCCAATTTCCTTTGCTGAGATGTGTCATCAAAACAGCTGGCGTACAGAAAAAGCAATGCTTCCTGAAAGGCTTATCAATGGCTACTACCCTGAGGTGGCAACAGCCGCAACAGCGGAAGAAGGACAGGAGTACTTAAAACTGATTGCTGGCAGCTATTTATATAAAGACTTACTGACTTTGGACAATATTAGAAAACCTGGCGTGCTCGATGCTCTGCTGAAAGCATTGGCATTTCAAATAGGCTCGCAAGTATCAACAAGTGAACTTAGTCGATTGACTGGCACTAGCGCCCCAACCGTAGAAAGGTATCTAGATCTACTAGAAAAAGCGTTTGTTATATTCCGACTGAGTAGTTATAGCAGAAATGTTAGGAATGAAATAAAACGATCTAAGAAAATATACTTCTATGACAACGGCATCAGAAACGCAGTCATCAACAACTTCACGCCTTTAGAGCATCGAACCGATAAAGGAGCATTGTGGGAAAACTTCCTAGTCAGTGAACGCATCAAATACCTAGCTTATCAACGCAACAAAACAGTTAGGTCTTATTTCTGGCGCACCACCCAACAGCAGGAAATTGATTATATAGAAGAATCAAATGGTGAAATTACGGCATGGGAATTCAAATGGAGCGACAATAAAAGAGTGAAATTCCCACTTACTTTTACAAATGCCTATCCAGATGCCGAGTTACAGGTAATCAACTCTAGTGAGTTTGAGGAATTTTTAGGTGTGTGAATCGCAACTAAATCCAAACACCATCTTCAGCAGTCAACTCACCGCCGGCATCACCAGTATTCGTCACCCCACCTGGCTCAACAATCATAATTTTGCATTCATTTTCTGCAAAAGGCTTATGCTCAACACCTTTTGGAACAACATACATTTCACCCGATTTAATGGTGACTTTTCCGTCTCGAAACTCAATATCCATCTCACCTTCTAAGACAATGAAAACTTCGTCCGTATCTTCGTGAGAGTGCCAAACAAAGTCGCCCTGTACTTTGACCAGTTTGAATTGATAGTCATTCATTTCTGCCACAATACCTGGCGTCCAATGCTGATTTATCTTGGCAAACTTTTCTGAGAAATTAATAGATTCATGCATGATTATCACATCCTGTATTTAAATGGCCTGAAGTCAGACTAGTTATGAATTATCTTTTGAATTCTTAAACTTTAAAACTAAACCTATTACTAGCATAATTAGAAATATTGCTAATAATGGCAAGAGAACGACATCCAAATAAACCACTAATGAAGTGAGTCCAATTGCGCTTAGCACCCAAACTAACAGAGGGGTAAAGCAACAGATTGCAGCTAGTACAGTACCAATTGCACCTGTTTTCAAAAGTTTATTATTCATATTTAAAACACACCATTTGTTTAGCTAACATTTTCTAGCTGATTTTCTTTCTAAGGTAATAACGTTCGAACCTTTCACAATAGCCTTCTAATTTGCCAAATTGCTCATAGCCTTGTTTTAGATAAAAACCTAGAGCCTGAAACTCAAAAGTATCTAGCATGGCATATTCGCATCCACGACGTTTCGCTTCTTCTTCAGCCAGTTTAATAATTTCAGCAGCCAGTGAATTATTGCGACTTTTTTCATCAACCCAAAGGAAGCCTATATCAAGGTAGTTCCAGTAGGTCTTCCCGGTTAGTCCTCCTACCACTTTACCTTCTTTGTCTCGACAATAAACTGATAACGCCTTGTGATCATCCGGTACAAATTGCGCGTTGTATTTTCGAGTTTCACCCATAATGAATTGATCTATTTCATCATCTGGGCGTTCAAGAATTTCAAATTCCATTGCAAGCTCCTCTAAAAAAGCTCTCAAGCAATCTGGCTTTTCCTGCTTGGAAATTTTATCAAATTCATCGCCACTGCGTTCCCAAACAGAACTAACACCAAGCCTAAGACGTTCAAAACACCCCAAGTATACCCTTCATAAATCGATGAGATGCCTAAAGCAATAACAGGAAAAACCACCGTAGCATAAGCGGCTTGGTTAGCGCCGATACGATTCACTAACGTTAGGTAAGCAGTAAACCCAACCACCGATGCAACAATAGCAGACCAGAGCAGGCCGTATAAATACTCTGGACGGCCATCCCAGGTAATCGGTATCTGAGAAACAATTAGAATACCCAGCAAGATCACCGCGCCATAGGACATTCCATAAGCAGTGCTAGTCAAAGGGTTAATCCCATTTTTGTTGTGCCTAACCGTAATCATATTGCCTAAGGAGAAGCTGAAGGTTCCTAGTGCAGACAAGCCGATCCCTAACAACAATTCCCCCGAAGCTGACGTTTGCTCCAGTTCTTTCCAAAACAGTAAAACCAAACCCGTTATGCCAATGAGACCGGCCCAGTAAACCGCCTTATTAGGCTGCACACCCCAGAAAATTCGATTATTTATCGTGTTAAAGAAGATAGCAGAT
>CALHTA010000110.1 GCA_938038645.1 uncultured Thiotrichaceae bacterium | reverse complement strand
TGTATTAACCATGCTGCTAGCATCATGGTTAATACCAAACCACCAAGCAAAACATAGCGATTCACGGTATTACCCAGCTCATGGAATATTATAAATCCGATATTTTGATGAATTAGGTAAAGCGGGTAAGTTAGTATGCCCAGCTTAATAAGCTTTTGTGAGCTTAAGCGGCTGGTCATTTTAAACGAAATCATTAAGAAAACCGCAAAGCACATTAAAATTACAGCGCTACTGACAATCAATGAAAATTCACTTTTATACAAAACTTCTAGGTGTTTTATTTCCCTAGCGTTCTGCCAAAGTGACAAGACCAAACTCATCATTAACATTCCGAGACGAAGCAAATTCATTCCGCTTTGTCTGATTAGGTAGAAAACGGCACCTGCTATAAAGAACGACGACCAGTCGGTGAGAAAAAGAAAAGTTACCAGCTTCGGTAATGGTAAAACCATACTGACAGCCGTCAATACTAACCAAAATACTAAAAACCATTCGATACGTTTAATTTGCCCGAACAACAACAAAACAAAAATAAGCGCATAAAACTTTATTTCGACTAGCAGTGTCCAGTACACACCATCCACCATTTCAACGCCGGCGAAGCCACTGATCATGGATAGGTTTAATAGGTATTGCACTAATCCAACTTGAAAAATATCCCCCCCTTTCCACCATATAAACCCAGCGGTTAAGGTAACACAAACCCAAAATGCGGGGTAAAGCCTAGTTATTCTGGAGATTACAAAACCTACCGCATCGCGCTTAGTTGCCGTCATCAAGATAACGAAGCCACTGATTATAAAAAACAGTTGAACACCATAAAGGCCGTATTTGAAAATATCCCCTAACAATGGGTATTCTACGGGGCTATATCCGCCTTCCGCAAAACCACGAAAGGTATAGTGATATAAAACTACGGCTAATGCGGCGAGGAACCGCAATAGGTCAATTTCATAAAATCGTTCTTTAACGTCCATTACCCTGCACCATCCAGATTATTTTTAGTTTTTGTATTCTTAATCTGGAATTATCGCGGATATTTTGACAAAGCTGTTAATTTGACTTCTTTACGGTACAAGCTGTCAGACTAAACGACAAAGAGCCGAATCATGGAGTAAGTCTACATTATGGTTTTTTGAGAATCTCGTTAATCGTTAAGGTCACACTATCACCATGTGCTACCTGCTCCTGCTCAACGTATAGATCACCATCTTGACTAATTGCATTTCCAGTTTTCGACACTCTAGCCCCTACAATCACTGTTGGGAACATAGAAAGCTTCATTTGCGGCATCATAGCCATATCATCATTTAGCACTAAAGTGATGGGTAAGTCTTTTACTTGAAGCCGTTTAGCAGCAAGTGGCATTGGTGGCCCAGACTGTGCTTTAGCGTAAACGAATATGCTATCTTCAGGAGACACATCGCTTGAAAACTTCTCGTCTAAACTCACCGTAACTGAAACCTGAGCTAACCCTTTAATTGGAACATCAGTACTTTCAACTTTAGCCGTAGCATCAGTTGTTTCAATTTTAGCTACTGATTTTCCAGCACCATTCACTTCCGCAATTTTTTTCTCTACTCGGGCAATCAGCACATCAAGCTGAGCCTGCTCTGCTTCACTACCATTTAACAAGGGGCGTAAAACCTTCCACCTAACCAAAGCTTCATGCAAACTGCCTTTCTGCTCAAGCGCCATTCCTGACAGCCACAATGCCGTTGTGTTATTCGGTACTTTTTCTAATGCCGAATTAATTAGAGCCTCAGGCCTGCCAGTCATTTTACCTTGCTGCTTCATGGATAGAGCATCCGCTAGCATGACCATCACATCAGCTTCTTCGGGCTGCAAACGGTATAAGTTTTCATAAGCTTCAATCGCGCCATCATATCGTTGCATCAACATGTAGGAGCGACCCAACATATACCAACCCTGTGCATTCTCAGGATTGAGCTTCATTTTTGCATGCAGATTAGCGACTAACTTTTCGACGTCGGGTTTACCATCCGCAGTCATAGGAACTTCTGGCTTAGGAGGCACTTTAGCCATCTCTACAGCATTCGGAGTGCCGAGATAAAAATACAGCGCAACAGCACTAACGGGTATTGCTACGGCCAAAAGCCCTGCACTCATCCACGATGTAGTACTCGTCACAGGCTTAGACTGTGCACTCCCTGCATCACCTTCCACCAAAGCATCTGAACCAACATCCAGCAACAATGCTTGCTCCAACTCATTGCGGCGCGCACTATATTGCTCATTATCCACCTCAGCTCTTTCAAAGCTGGATTCCAACTCTGCCATTTGCTCTTGAATAATGCGTATGTTTTGCTGCTTACGATCGTCAATGATGTCATCAGGGGTTCTAAACAACGGCAATAACAAATAAGCAACGGACAGAACCAGCAGCACGATGATGAAAAACCAAAGCATTTTATATTCCTTATTCGATTCTTAATCGGTCTTGTTCAACAGATCGCGAACAGACGCGCGTTGCGCTTCATTGAGAGTAGGTGGTGGCGTTATTACTGATTGCTTGCGAACCCAACGGATAACAAAAAATATCGCCAAAAATAAAAAAACTATTGGGCCCAACCACAGGAGCAACGTTTTCATTTTAAAGGCCGGCCTGTAAAGCACAAAGTCGCCGTAGCGAGTGGTCATGTAATCAATGACATCACTTCGACTTTGCCCAGCTTCTACCATTGTAAAAACCTTTGCTCTAAGATCTTTAGCCAAATCCGCATCTGAGTCAGCAATCGTTTGATTCTGACAAACCAAGCATCGCAGCTCATTGACTAACACTGTGTAATCGGATTTACTTTGCTCGTTTTTAAAAGTGACTCTTTCCGCTTCATCTGAGTAGGTAGCAGCGCTGCCTATAAAAAACAGGCTTGCCATCAGCGTTATAATTAGTCTTTTAATCACCCCTGCTCCTCACGCAATTTCAAAATGAGCGGCAATAAATCGTTCTGCACCGTTTCATCAAAAACTGGGCCAGTAGATTTATGGCGAATAATGCCTTTTTTATCAATTACAAATGTCTCCGGCACACCGTAAACGCCAAGATCGATACCGACTTGGCCTTCATAATCTACCGCAATATGCTCATAGGGGTTACCTAGTGCTGCTAACCACGCCTTCGCATCTTCCGGCTCGTCTTTGTAATTTAGCCCCAACACCGGTACTTTTTCCCTATTGATAAATCGAGTCAACACATCATGCTCAGCACGACAAGATACACACCAAGATGCAAAAACATTCAACATCCAGACCTGCCCCTTAAGCGCTTGAGGTGAGATGTTTTCCCCTTCGGCCATTAGTTTTGGCAATGTAAACTCAGGAACGGGCTTCCCAATGAACGGCGACGGTACTTCACGAGGCTTCAATCCAAGCCCAATCGCAAGAAACACTACAAGTACTGCGAAAATACCGAGAGGGATTAGTGCACTTTTCTTCATGCCGTTACCTTATTATCTGTCGCTACTCCACTTTCTTTAGCCATAGCCCCGCCCTCTTGAAGTGAAGAGTTTTTATCAACAACCTTCTTTTCCGAAGAGCGCCTTCTTACTCGACGATAACGCTTATCAAAGGCCGCCAATAACCCACCTAGTCCCATTAAACCAGCACCAATCCAGATCCAACTCACTACCGGCTTGTGGTATAAACGGACGCTCCAAGCATTGTTATTAAGAGGCTCACCTAAAGCAATAAATAGATCACGGAAAATCCCACCATCAATGCCGGCTTCAGTCATCGGCATTGTACCGGGACCATAATTTCGTTTTTCAGGATGTAACGTTGTTATATTTTCACCATTACGCGTGACAACAATCTCCCCGCGCTGAGCGATATAATTTGGCCCTTTTGCTTCCTTTACCCCATTAAATAAGAAAGTGTAACCACTCATTTGATATTCCTGCCCTTGCACCAAACGCACATCTTTCTCAGTGCTGTAGGCAGAAGTCAAACTAATACCTGCAACGGTAACTGCCATGCCAATGTGGGCGATTGCGGCCCCCCAAACGGATAATGGTAATTTAAAGGGCGAGCGGCCCTGCTCTTGCACCCATAACAGAGCGGTTAAACTAACCCAAGAGGCTAGCGCTACTCCCAATGCAGCTTTCCAGTCAAAATGCGTCATAAACAAAATAGGCACTAGAAAGCCTGTTAGTATTGCTAAAAGCAGTACCCAACGCACTTTAGCGAACACTCTTTCTTTAGCGTCTTTTTTCCAACGAAGAAACAAGCCAAAACCCATTGCACTAAATAACACCAAACCTAATGGTAGCGATATAGTGTTGAAGTATGGAGGCCCAACTGAAATTTTGCCTAAACCCAAAGCATCGATAAACAGAGGATACAGTGTTCCGAGAAGCACCGTGGCGGTCATTGCGATCAAGGCAACGTTATTTATTAGCAGTCCCATCTCTCGGGAAATGACGGTAAAGGTTCCAGTAGACTTTAACTTTGACGCTCGCATCGCATACAAAATAAGTGATGAACCTACGACTAACACTAAGAAGATCAGAATAAATAAACCGCGCTCTGGATCACTAGCAAAAGCATGTACTGATGTCAGGACACCTGAACGCACTAAAAAAGT
>CALHTA010000109.1 GCA_938038645.1 uncultured Thiotrichaceae bacterium | reverse complement strand
CTAAGCAGATTGAACCATTAGTAATGGCTGTTCTTGGTGTCATTATTGGTGGATTGGTTATCGCTATGTACCTACCAATCTTCAAACTGGGTGCAGCTGTAGGCTAATCGATCGACATTACAATCACTTAGGCCGCTTCTTCAAGCGGCCTAAATTATTGAAAGACAAGATGTTGCAAGGGGCGCGTCTTTAAAGGGGTTTTACATGCAGTTAATAACACTTATTGAGCAAAACCCAGTTTTGTTAATAGGAACCGTCGGCTTTTTCTCATTATTGATAGGTAGCTTCCTCAACGCCGCAATTTACCGCTTGCCTGTAATGCTACAGCGAGAGTGGGATGCAGAGTGCCACGAACACTTAAATGCCGACAACCCTGATTATGTCGCCAAAGAAACAGAGCGCTTTAACTTATTTGTTCCAAGGTCCGCCTGCCCTACTTGCAACCACCCTATTTCCTCGATGGAAAACATTCCAGTGTTAAGTTACTTAATGCTTGGAGGCAAATGCAAGGGCTGCAAGACTAGAATATCGATGCAATATCCTATTATTGAAATACTGACATCAGTCTTATCGATGTTTATTGCCTGGAAGTTTGGTTACGGCTGGCCTATGCTGGCAATGTTAGTTTTTGCTTGGACAATGATCACACTTGGTATGATCGACGTCAATACTATGCTTTTACCAGACAGCCTCACTTTACCGCTAATGTGGTTAGGCTTAGTTGTCAATTATTTTGGTTTATTTATTGATTTACACAGCGCAGTGCTGGGTGCAATTTTTGGCTACTTATCGCTTTGGAGTGTATATCAGTTATTTAAACTGGTTACAGGCAAGGAAGGCATGGGCTATGGTGACTTTAAAATTCTAGCGGCTATAGGTGCTTGGGGTGGTTGGCAAGTCATCCCGTTTACGATTTTTGCTTCCGCCTGCTTAGGAGCGGTGATTGGAATTATTGTCATGAAGATGAAGAACCAAGAAAACAGCCAGCCAATACCTTATGGCCCTTGGTTGGCACTTGCTGGATTGATCGCACTTATTTGGAGAGATGAAATCATTCTAGCGATGGTAAATTACTTTCAGCTTTAGTGACTAACGCATTTCTAAGTATTTCGTTTCGGTGTGGGTGACCTGTTTCTCTCACTCAGCTAGCTGAATTAATCACCCATACCTTCACTAGAAATGCTTTGAGAAATCACCCTCCACCGAGCTGCCTATTAAGCTTGAGAAGGAATATCTGGTAAGTCCGTAACCACATCGGAATTTTGAGCACGATGCCTTAGTAAGTGATCCATAAGGGTCAGTGCTAGCATTGCTTCACAAATAGGTGTTGCGCGGATTCCTACACATGGGTCATGGCGACCTTTAGTAATAACTTCTTTGGCTTCGCCATCTAGCCCAATAGTTCGGCCAGGCAAACGCATGCTTGAGGTTGGTTTAAAAGCCGTGTGAACAAGAATATCTTGCCCAGAGGAAATACCGCCCAGCACCCCCCCCGAATGATTACTTAAGAAACCTTCGCTAGTAATTTCATCACGATGCTCAGTGCCTTTTTGAGTTACACAATCAAAACCAGCACCTATTTCTACACCTTTAGCAGCGTTAATGCTCATCATCGCTAGGGCTAAATCTGCGTCGAGACGATCAAACACTGGCTCACCAAGTCCGACAGGAACGCCTGTGGCTACCGCGGTAATTTTTGCCCCAATGGAATTACCTTCCTTACGTAATGCATCCATATACGCTTCCATTTCTGGAACTTTATCAGCATCTGGGCAGAAAAATGGATTGCGTTCGATTTCATTCCAATCAAACTTCTCCGCTTTAATGGGGCCAAGCTGGGACAAGTAACCACGCACTTCAACACCACAGCGCTCTAACAAATATTTTTTGGCTATGCTCCCCGCAGCAACCCGCACCGCGGTTTCTCTAGCGGAAGAACGCCCACCGCCTCGATAATCACGAAAGCCGTATTTCTTATAGTAGGTATAGTCAGCATGCCCCGGGCGAAAACGATCTAAGATATTGGAGTAGTCTTTTGAACGCTGATCAACATTATTAATCACTAACGCTATCGGTGCTCCGGTCGTTTTACCTTCAAATACACCTGACAAAATCTGAACGGCATCGGGCTCTCTACGCTGCGTTGTGTGCCGGCTAGTGCCTGGTTTACGTCTATCCAAATCCCCTTGAATATCCTCCTCAGTTAACGCCATCCCTGGAGGGCAACCATCGACAATGCACCCAATTGCTAAACCATGACTTTCGCCGAATGATGTTACGGTAAAACTTTTTCCAAACGTGTTTCCAGACATACCTAACTCTACTATTAATCTTTGTATCTAAAATTATGAACGCTCAATAAGCTGCGACTTGCCATCGACTACACCAATCACTAGTTCTCCTTGACGTACTTTCATCATGACATCATTGACTAAACCGCCTCGCCAATCATCAAATAATGTTGGTCTATCTTCTTGTAACATGCTGACAACTTGCTTTTTACTGGCAATTGCAGAAGCCGTAATTCCTTGCTTTTCCGCCTCTAAACGAATCACTAACATTAACAACTCTGCTATCGCATCAACATCAGGACTTGGTTTTTGATGGCGTTTCATTACAGGCCATTCTTCTTTGGGCGCGTTGCATCCGGCTTCCATACATTCTATCCAAAGTGCTCCGTAGCGCTTGGCTTGGTCTGCATTTACGCCTCGAATTGCCGCTATACTTTCGATATCACGGGGCTGTATCCTTGCTAAATCAACTAAGATTTCATCACCAATTATCCAACGTCTCGGTCGATTACGCTCGGATGCTTCTTCCTCACGCCACGCAGCCAACTCCCGTAAAATTGATAACTGTTGCGGCTTGAGGTTCTGCAAGCCTTTCACTTTTTGCCAGCGTGATCTTGCGTTAAGCTGATACGTTTCAGGATCAGTCAATCGTTCAAAGTCTCGATTAGGCCAATGCAACCTCTTACCTTTGTTCAGTTTCTCTAAGATTAAAGGGTATAGTTTTTGCAAATAGCGCACGTCATCAATAGCGTATTCGAGCTGCGCAGTGCTTAAAGGTCTTCTCGACCAATCCGTCCGTGACTCTGCTTTGGCTAGGCTGACGCCAAGTAAGTTCTCAACGAGACCTGCATAGCCGATTTGATCTCCAATTCCAAGAATTGAAGCTGCTGGCTGGGTGTCAAAGATTGGAGCAGGCACTTTGCCACTATCAAAATAAAGAATTTCAAGATCCTGCTGTGCGGCATGAAACACTTTGACTATATTTGGATCATGAAAAATAGAATAAAGGGGCGATAGATCTTTTAAAACAATAGGATCTATACAGGCTAGGTGCTCACCAGCTGCAATTTGTATCAGGCATAATTGTGGATAGTAAGTCTTCTCACGGATAAACTCTGTATCAATAACAATCCATTCGGATGAACGAATGTTATTAACAAACTCAGTCAGACTGTCCTGACTGTCTATATATTGATACACCAAGGCCTCACTTTTTACCAAAATTGGCAGACTTACCACGAGGGGCAATGGTAGCACACACGCTCCGCCTAGACGCCAATAACCCTTAGTAGATTTGTAATAAACATTAAAAAAGCCAAACCTAAAAGGCTTGGCTCAAAGATTGCGAAAAGGACGAACCTTTAGCGCAAATGAGTCCTCGGGGAACTCTAGGGGGCTAACAACAAAAACTGAAGATAAGCTGGCATAAGCCCAGATCTAAATGGGCTAAAAAACTTGCTTTAAAATTAGAATGTATTTTGATTTTTGGCGACCCGAAGATTCAGGCTTTTTTGCGGACGCTTGGGGGAGAGCGTATTTCATCGATATCTTCCTTAATGGAATGTTATTATTTGGACTAGTGGTTAAACTTTATTGGCTTAACTCTGTCAGTGACGTAACTATCCCACAGATAAAAATTATCCGACATGCAAAATCGATGAAACGCTCTTAAAAACCTTGTAAAAACGATCAATGGCAATTTTTAAACCCAAAGTTACCTCTACTTCAGACAAATACTACGAAATCCAGCTAAGCTACTGACAGAGATAGAGAAAAAACTTAGATTTTTTATTGCAGCTGCTAGCGCAACCCTGTTTTATAACTCTTCTCGAGCGATTGACGGGCATCTTTTACCTCTTTATAGAGCGCAGGTACGTTCTCTTTCAAAGTTTTACTAAGTCGTATCAACTGGTTATCTCGCTTGTTGGTACCTAAAATAACCGCCAAATAGGTTGACTGCACTGCATGTAAAACTTGGTCACGATAAGAAATTGATTTATTTTCAAGCATCAACCAATTATCGGTAACCTTGTCTAGCGTCGGCTTTAGATCTGGATTTTCCAGCGCATAGTTTCTAACTTCTCGGCCCCGCTGACTAGCAATGTTAATTTCATTACCCATTTCAGCAAACGTTTCAGCGGTGTTTGAATCAGACTCTTGAAAGTATTCTAATAACACTTGGGTCGTTTCGGGAGAAAATGCAGATTTATAAACGGCACCACTTGTTGCGAAGTTTGTATTTTTACTCCGGCGAAGTCGGGATAGTTTTCTATTTTGAAGCATGACATTGTCTAACATGGCATTATTGACTTTCAATTGACTGTCTTGCAAACGTTCAAGCCGATCGCTAATTATTTTTTCCCAATCTACTGCTTGTCGATTAAAAGCTGAGGCAATAACCGCTTTATCTTGGGTCCTATGCTGAATCCACGCACTGCGAACGCTTCTATCTAACATAAGCTTCATTTGACTCAAATCTTTTCTCTCATTAAGCCATTGGGTATATACGAACTGCAGCCGCTCTGCTTGTTGAGGGTGTGTGCTTCGAAGTTTAATTATTTGCTTTTGCAGATCATGGAGCTGCGTAATTTGATGCGATAATTTATTTTGTGCAGTGATCAAAGGCGGGTAAATCTGCTTCACAAAATCATGATGCTCCATTTTTGCGGCACCCCGCTGGCTATCGTGATCAGTATCTTTCAACTGCTCAGTCAAAAAAACAAACGCCACTGCAATAGCCACTAAGATCGAAAACGTCATTACAAACAAACGCTCAATGGGCATCGAGGAGTTTCTACGGATTCTTCTGGCTAAGATAAAAGTGTAAAGAACAGCAGATAAGGTAATTACCCACAACAATCCGTGTAGTAGATCTAGCCACATTAAATAAAGCCTGAAAGAAATGACAAAAAATATGACTCAGGTTGAGACAGTTCGTTCACTCCGGTGAATTCAACTTTTGGTAAAGTGTCGACACTTCACGACTTGTTGAACGCAGCAGGCTATCAAGGCTCAGCACAACAAACTCCACCAAATTTACACTAATGTAAGGGTGTTCAATACACAAACGTTTATACATGGGTCGAGTAACCCCGAGAAGCTCAGCACCGTCACTAGAAGCTCTGAGGCTTATGGTCCTTGGCTCTCGATCAAAAAAAGACATGTGGCCTGTTAATGTTCCGGGACCTAAGCGCCCTATCTCTATTTCATTACCTAACTCTTCCCTAAAAAGAACAATTTCTCCTCCAACAACAAGGTAAAATTCATCACTTATGGTGCCAATTTCACTAAGAACTTCGTTGGGTCCAATTTCTTTACTTCGCGTAAAAGCGACAAATTTTTCCACTTCGTCCCGAGTCAAGGCTGAGCAAAAATTAGGGCTAGTTTCGCTCACTTTATTAGCAAGCGCTTGCAAATAAGGATCCATCAGCGTTTCCGATAAGTTTCAGGAATGATAAGTATTATACGCTACCAACAAAAAAGCTATAATATGCCGTTAATTCATCTGCACTTGATATCAAAATAGGATTTTCGAATGAGTATTAGTAACGAAGCGGTAGAAAAATTAATCAATGACGCCATATCAGGCGCTAAAGTTACCGTTTCAGGTGATGGCTATAAATATGAGACAACCGTCGTTAGCACTGCTTTTACGGATTTGAGCAAAGTTAAAAGACACCAATTGGTTTATGCTGCGGTCAATTCGGCAATAACATCAGGCGAATTGCATGCGCTGACTATTACTGCACTAACACCAGAAGAAGCCGCTTGAGCCAGAGTGATAAGCAAGCGCTAAGGTATAAAACCACTCGCAAAGTAACACTGGTGGGCGCAGTAGTGAATGTGGTTTTAGCATTCGCACAAATTGTTGGTGGATTTTTTGCACAGTCACAGGCATTAATCGCTGATGGCTTTCACACATTGTCTGACTTAGTCACTGACTTTGTAGTTTTGATAGCCGCCAAGATGGCTAGTAAAGATGCTGATGAAGACCACCCTTATGGTCATGAGCGCATAGAAACGATTGCTACCGTCATTCTTGGTCTTGCGCTTGGTGCAGTGGGGATTGGCATTGCACTTGACGCAGTCAACCGTCTGCAAAACCCTGAAAAACTACTCCAACCAGGATTATTGGCCATCTGCTTAGCAGCGTTTGGTATTCTCTGTAAAGAAGGGCTATATCAATATACTTATCGTGCGGGTAAGCGAATCAATTCAACGCTGCTCAAAGCCAATGCAGCACACCATCGCAGTGATGCTATTTCTTCAGTGATGGTCGCAATTGGAGTCACTGCAAGCGTTATTTTTTCAATTCCTTGGCTCGATGCACTTGCCGCATTAGCAGTATCAGTGATGATTTTTTATATGGGTGCCAAGCTAATCTTAGATAGCACGATGGAACTTGTCGATACCGCTTGGGAAAGCGAGAAAGTTGAATCGATGCTAGCGCTCATAAATAATGTGTCCGGTGTGGAAAACGCCCACATGCTAAGAACACGCAAGATGAGCTCAAGCGTATTAGTCGATGTACACATCCAAGTTGCTCCACATATCAGCGTATCAGAAGGGCACCATATAGCCGAACAGGTAATGAGTCAGTTAAGAGAAGAATACGATGAAGTAAGCGACATTATGGTCCACATCGATCCTGAAGATGATGAAACAGCCGCCCCTTCAAAACACCTGCCTGATAGAGTAGCCCTATTAGAATTATTGACCCCTATTTTTAAACACTTAAATATGAGTGAGGTAATTGAGCACACAATCATTCATTATTTAGATGGAAAAATCGAACTCGAAGTGCAACTAAACGATGTCAGTGACTTGCCAAAGATTCAATCCGCCAAAAATAAGTGCCTGAGTATTCCCAACGTTAATAAAGTCACTTTTATACAAACGATTTAACTGAGCTGGATGCGCTTGTCGGATGACTATTTCACATCACTCAAACAAACGTTAAACTTACTGTAGACAGCAAATTAGCACCTCCCATAATAAACAATAATCATAACGCGGATGTCCTGGCAATGATCAAGACCTTTACTCTAAATAAAATCGAACACCAAATAAGCTCCCCTAAAAAAGGAATGCTTACCTATCACATTACCGATGAAACTGGCTACGCTAGAACGGTGAGTGGCATGAGCATTCTTGATGAAAATAAGAATATTAAATCCATCAATCCTATTCATAAACGTGAATTGCCTTTAATTGATACCCTTTCTCACCTTGAAGAGAATGAAAAGTTTAGCTTGGATTTTAGTGCTTATAATAAATACTTCAATCGAGACACCAACAAAACGGTTAATCAAGAAGCTTATGAAAATGTAATGATGATGACCCAAGAGCATGACGATAGCCCGATGATATCCCGCATTATGATCATTGGAAGTGGCTTAGCATTGACTCTATTCGGGTTCATTATGTTGATAATGAATTTAAGTTAAAACAAGAACATTTGATCATCTTACCAAAGAGCAAAACCCTATTTAGCCTCAACTAAGTAGGCCATTGCTCAGTTTTATTTTTTTAATCACTCACTCTCCAAACCTTGCCTGCGTTTTGGAACACTTCTATTGACTGACTGACGGTATACGTTTATCTAGGCATGTATTATTATATGCTCATAGCCGAGCATCGGATGCCCCGACGATAATCAAAATATGGAAGCTGTCACATGCTAAGACGCCAGAATCATCTCAAGCCACTTTTCAAGCAAAACGGCAGTGCACTAAAAACAATTCTTATTATTCTTGTAGGAATTGTACTGCTCGGTTTGGTTTATAAGTACTTGGAAAGAAAGAATTTCTACGGTTTTTCCACCAAAACTATTACTTCCCCTATACAGAAAATTAACCCATTTAAAGATGACTTTACAGGCTTTGGGGTTCAGGTTGTTGCGACAACGAGCTTGACCGAAGCTAAGAAAGTCATGAATAAGTTCGCGCTTGATGGTTACTCATCATTTATAGTGCAGACAAGCCAACGTGGCAGTCCTCTCTACCTAGTTCGCCTTGGCCCTTATTCTAGAGCTGAAGCTATTGCAGTTAACGATAAAATAAAACGACGCTACAAAAAGAGCCCTTATGTTAGGAAAAGTTTTGTCATATTCCGTGAAGGTTGAACAGGTTTACAACATTTATGTCAACAGATAGTTTTGAATCACTTAGAGTTCCGCCACATTCCATAGACGCCGAACAGTCGGTGTTAGGTGGTCTTATGCTCGATAATCGAGCGTGGGATATCATTGCGGACAGAGTGGCTGAGGAAGATTTCTATCGCCAAGATCATCGTTTAATATTCCGCTCTATCGCCGAACTGGCTGAAGAAAATAAACCGTTGGACTGGATTACCCTGTCAGAGTGGCTCAAGCAACGGTCAGAACTTGAAAACGCTGGGGGAACAAGCTACCTCGGAACGCTCGCCAAAGACACACCGAGTGCCGCTAACATTAAAGCCTATGCTGACATTGTTCGTGAAAAGTCAGTTTTAAGACAGCTAATTAGCGTCGGAACCGATATATCCGCCTTAGCTTTTGACAGCGGCGATCGTGATAGTAAATCATTACTTGATGAAGCTGAGCAACGCGTATTTAAAATTGCCGAACAAGGCGCTCGCCAACAAGCATTCAAACCAATCAAACAACTGCTAAAAGACAGCTTGGATCAGATCCAGCGCCTAGCAGAAACTGAGGGTACAATCACAGGAACTGCTACGGGCTATTCTGACCTTGATGAGAAAACATCAGGATTGAATGCCGGCGATTTAGTCATAGTAGCGGGACGCCCTGCTATGGGTAAAACAACATTCTCTATGAATATTGGAGAACATGTCGCACTCAATGGTTTGCCCGTCGTTATCTTCAGCATGGAAATGCCTGCCGAGCAGTTAGTTCTCAGGATGTTTGCTTCAAATGGACGCGTACCACTCAGCGATATAAGAACAGGAAAAATTCGCGACGAGGACTGGCCCCGTGTGGCAATGGCGGTTAAGGCATTCTCTAAAACAAAAATCTTTATTGATGATACTGCAGGCCAATCTCCAACTGAGATACGTGCAAAGACGCGTCGACTGACCAGAGAGCATGGTCAATTAGGCGTGATCATTATCGATTATTTACAACTGATGCAGTCAGGGTCACAGTCGGATAACCGTGCCGCAGAGATTTCAGAAATCTCACGTTCTCTTAAAGGGCTTGCCAAAGAATTGAAATGCCCAGTCATTGCATTATCCCAGTTAAATCGAAGCCTTGAGCAACGGCCTAACAAACGACCTATTATGTCTGACCTTCGCGAGTCCGGAGCAATCGAGCAGGATGCCGACATCATTATCTTTGTCTATCGGGACGAAGTATATGATGAAGACTCACCGGATAAAGGCCAAGCTGAAATCATTATCGGTAAACAAAGAAACGGACCTATCGGCACAGTGAGACTGACGTTTCATGGTAAATACACGCGTTTTGACAACTTTGCACCGGATGTTTATGCGCCAGACTTTAATAGTTAAGGCCTAATACATACTGCTATTCTTACAATCTGCTTTTTGACAGAACTTATCTATAAAGTTTTAGTCTGAATTAAACAATAGATAACCAACCAGAATAAGGAATAAACATGAATAAAAACCTAAGTAGCAGCTTACTAGTTACCACAATCGCTTCAACAATTTTCATTACTGGCTGTGCTGGTGGTGCAATGAGCAGTAGAGAGACTACTGCGGTTATAGGTAGCATCATTGGTAGCGAAATTGGTAAAGAGTTCGGTGGCGGCCACGGCAAGAGAGTTACACGTTTAATAGGCGCTGCCATTGGCGGTTATATTGGCGCTAGCTTAGGGCGACCTCTGGATGGCTATGATCAAAGAAATATTCACCAAGCCATGTCTACTGCGCCTGATAACAGCAAAGTTCGCTGGCAGAACAACCAATCTGGTGCTCAGTACGCGATTACACCAACAAGAAGCTACCAGTCTTCTGTAAACCAAACACCCGCTCAATGTCGTAACTATACGATGACAGTCGATATGGGTGGATCTCCACAGTTCGTTCAAGGTAAGGCATGCATGGTTAACGGAAAGTGGGTTAACGCTTAAAGCATTCTTTTTTCGCCAACCCTGCTTCAGAGTTGGCGAGAAAATATTTGCTCAAAATAACGTAAGACAGAGCGCTTGATTAGCTGATGCCAGGGGTGTTTTTTGCTATCCAGCGCGACTGGCCAGACACTAAATTTTCTTTCTTCCAAAATGGAGCCTGGTGTTTTAGAGCTTCCATCAAGAAACGGCAAGCATCAAAAGCTGCAGCACGATGAGCAGACCAGACAGCGACCAATACGATCGGATCAGCCGGTTTAATAATACCAACTCGATGCATCAATAACGTATGTAGCAGTGGCCACTTTGACTCAGCTTCAACAACTATTTCTGCTAATTTCTTTTCTGTCATTGCAGGGTAATGTTCTAGCGTCATTTCAAAGACTTCATCCCCCTCATTCAGGTCTCGCATTGTTCCTACAAAAGTAGCTGTTGCACCAAAGTCAGTATGACCGTTGAAATTATCTGTTTGAAATTTAGCGATTTCCTGCCATGGCTCTAATGCGTCTGTTTGAACTCGAATTAAGGATGTCATTTTACCCACCCGTTACAGGAGGGAAAAATGCAACTTCATCACCGGGCTGAACCATTGAGTCCAAAGATGCATAGCTTTGATTAATAGCGACAAGACTGGAACCTGGCAGCTCAACAGATGGATTTACCGCCTTCCAAACAGCAGCAGCACCAACAGGCCCAGTGGCTTCTATACTCGTTTCAGACGTACCTATTAGCTCACGCAAACTAGCAAAATATAAAACTTTAATGGTTTGCATGATTAACTCCTTTCTTACTCAACAGTAACCGACTTAGCGAGGTTTCTTGGCTTATCAACATCTGTTCCTTTGAAAACCGCAACATGATAGGACAATAATTGTAACGGAATAGTGTAGATAATGGGAATCAGGCTCTCAGGTACTGCTGGTACTCTAATGATATGAATATTTTCTTGCTCTGTTATATCTGCCGCTTCATCAGCAAATAAATACAGTACTCCGCCTCTAGAACGAACTTCTTCAAGGTTAGATTTTAACTTCTCAAGTAGATTAGTTTTTGGAGCAACTGCAACGATTGGCATTTCGCTATCAACCAAGGCTAGCGGCCCATGCTTTAATTCACCAGCAGGATAAGCTTCTGCATGAATATAAGAGATTTCTTTCAATTTAAGCGCACCCTCCATAGCAATGGGATAAAGATCCCCACGACCAAGAAATAATGCATGGTTTTTATCAATAAATGCCTCACCCATTTGCTTTATCGCTTTATCTTGCTGTAAAGCAACCTCAAGTAGCGCAGGTAATTGCTTAAGATTACCAATCATTTCTTTAGCTAGCTCATCGTTTTCTGGGTCACGCTGCATTAGAGCAATTGTTAACAGCTGCAGGGCAACAAGCTGCGTTGTAAAAGCTTTAGTGGAAGCAACCCCGATTTCTGGACCAGCAACTGTCATTAACGCGAAATCAGACTCCCGAGTTAGTGAACTTTCAGGAACATTGCAAATTGAAAGCGTCGCTAAGCACCCATTCTGCTTAACGTTCTCAAGCGCTGCTAAGGTATCAGCCGTTTCTCCAGACTGTGAAATTGTTACAAACAAGACATCGTCTCGTTGAGGTTGGCGCCGATAACGATATTCGCTAGCAACCTCAACTTGGCAAGATATATCGGCCAAGCTCTCTATCCAATATTTTGCAGTCAGACCTGCATGATAGCTAGTTCCACAAGCGATTATTTGTACCTCGCGCACCTTCTCAAACACCGCTTTTAGTTTTTCTTGATCACCGACAATGCAATCACGCATATTGGCTTTCTCAACTCGGCCTGTCAGGGTATTTTGCACGGAAACCGGCTGCTCATAAATCTCTTTAAGCATGTAATGGCGGTATTCACCCAACTCTGAATCCATCGAGCTGGCAGAAGACTCTTTTATATTCCGTGTGACTGAATTTCCATCAGCATCGAAGATCTCATAGCCTTCCAGTGTCATTTTTACCGAATCGCCATTTTCTAAATAAATAAAACGATTAGTCACTGGCAACAGCGCTTGGATATCAGAACCGATAAAATATTCTCCAATCCCTAAACCAAGGACCAAGGGACTTCCTTCTCGAACAGCGATTAATACATTAGGGTCATCTTTTGCTATCACCCCCAATGCATAAGCACCTCTTAAAACCTTAGTCGCTTGATTCACAGCATCAAGCAATGAAACGCCAGGCTTAAGATAGGTATCGATTAGATGAACCACAACTTCAGTGTCAGTCTCCGAAGTGAACTGATAACCCTGTTCAATAAGATCTGACCGTAGCTCCTCATAGTTTTCTATAATACCGTTGTGAACAACGGCTATTCGGTCATTACTAATGTGCGGGTGCGCATTGTGCTCTGCAGGAGCGCCATGCGTTGCCCACCGTGTATGAGCAATACCAATTGAACCTTTTAGCGGCTCTTTTTCTAATTTATTTTCAAGCTCAATAACTTTACCTAATGCTCGAGTACGTTTAATTAAGCAGTCTCGATCAAGCACGGCGGCACCTGCAGAATCATATCCGCGATATTCTAAGCGTCGTAAACCTTCAATTAGAATCTCGGTTACATTACGCTGAGCTATTGCTCCTACTATTCCACACATATTTATTTACCTTGATTGTTTTTCTGGGGTCTAGTCCAACTAGGAATGCTAATTTGTTTCGATCGAGACAAAGTCAGTTGTTGTTCAGGAGCGTCTTTAGTAATTGTAGAACCCGCGCCGATGGTTGATCCATCACCAATTTTAACAGGCGCAACTAATTGTGAGTCTGAACCTACAAAGACGTCATTTCCGATGATCGTTTTAAATTTATTTACACCATCATAATTGCAGGTAATTGTACCGGCGCCAATATTGACGTTGGAACCCATTTCTGTATCGCCAATATAGCTGAGGTGGCTGATTTTACTACCCTCACCAACCACACTTTTCTTTATTTCAACAAAGTTACCAACTTTCGAGCGAGATGATAATACTGTACCCGGGCGAATTCTAGCAAATGGCCCAATGTCACAGTCATCACCAATAATGGCATCCTCGATGACAGAATTAGCCTTCACCGTCACTCCTGAACCAATCACCGCATTCTCTAAAATACAGTTTGGCTCAATTGTCACATTATCGCCCATTTTGACATCACCGATTAAAACCACGTTTATATCGATTAACACGTCTTTTCCAACCGACACGGAACCACGGATATCTAAGCGAGAAGGATCCAATACTGTGACGCCCTCTGACATCAAACTATTAACTTGGTTTAGCTGATAAGCACGCTCCAGCATTGCCTGTTGTTGGCGGTTGTTAACTCCCTGAACCTCATTTGGATCTTGGCAATCCACCGAAGTGACTTTTGCACCTTCCGCCACCGCATGGGCTACACAATCAGTTAAATAATATTCTTTTTGTGCGTTGTCGTTATCTAACAAAGATAACCAACGTTTAAGATACGCTCCTTTAGCCGCGACGATACCCGTATTTATTTCCTGTATTTTTCTAATCTCATCATCGGCATCTTTTTCTTCAATGATTTTAAGAATTTCATTATTACCGCCCCTTACAATCCTTCCTAAACCAAAAGGATTATCAAGCTTGCTGGTTAACAGTGCAAAATCATACTCGCCGATACAATCACACAACGGTTTTAAAGTCTCAGCTCTGACTAGTGGGACATCGCCATAGGCTATTAGAACAACATCATTATCATCTATCTCAGGAATCGCCTGCATCACGGCATGGCCCGTTCCTAATTGATCTTCTTGACGAACCCAAGTGATTTCTTCATTTGGCATACTATTAATAACAACTTCTGCATGATGTCCTACCACGCCAATTACAGAGCCCGCTCCTAATGATTTACAGGTCGATACTACGTGATGAAGCATCGCCTTACCGCCGATGGTATGCATAACTTTTGGCAAGTCTGAACGCATACGTGAACCTTTGCCGGCAGCAAGAATGATAGATTTGATATTCATGGAAAATGGCTTTTTATTAATTATAAAAGTGATAAATAGATAATCAGTTCTATTATAGTTAATTTTTTCACAAATCGCTTAACTTTTCGATAAGAGAACAATAGCAAAAAGCGGCCACTATTTGGCCGCTCTTTGTAAACAAAATTAGATCAATAAACCTTACAAGATGTTTTGAACTTCTTTGGCACAACACCCCAGCGGTATTCTAAAGGAGCATTTGGGTTTGAGGATACAAAGCCAGCGTATAAGTTTTGGCGCAGTGCTCTTAATGGCATATGATAATTTTCACCTAGACTCATCTGAACCATGCAGAAATCATTTAGCTGTTTCTTTTGCGCAGGTGTAGGGTCAGTTTGAGAAAACAACGTTCTAGTCCACTGTTCTTGCTGACTATTTCCTGCCGTTGCTTTTGTTCTCGCATGATGCTCACCAATCGCATTGAAAAATGCTTTCAGCCTGCGGTCTCTTGATGGAGTTGAGTAACTGTTGTACTCACCTCGTGTCATACACTGACGACCTTCTTTACGAATTTTTTGCAAATGCCAAAGTGCATCATACACATACACTGCGCGATCGTTTGCATATTGGCAAAGAGCAATCATTAAGCGTAAAGATTTTTCTTCTGCCGTTTCTTTTCTTTTACCAAGCGCACTTGACAAAATATCCGTAAAACGCACGTAGTTTTGTTTTACGGCTTTTGCCACTTCAAACTGTTCTGTGCTGTAGCCTGGCTGCTTCTTCAAGGATTTTTTGATATTTTGAGGCTGCACAAAACGTCTGTATCCATCACTAAAGTTTTTCTGATCTTCTGGAACATAAAATGGGAATGATTCAATTCGATCTAAAAAACGAACAGCTTTAGGGGTAGTTGAATACACAACTTCTGCAACACCTGCATCAGTCACATCAACGATCGTATATGAGTGCACTCCTGGAGCCACATAAACATCGCCCGGCTTAATTGCATTCATAGCAATAGGATATGTATCCTTTTTAAGTGAGGTCGTGCTTCCTATATTCGCTATATAATCAAGGAACTTTCGTACACGCTTATGCTCAGGAAGCTTATCCCATTTTTTCATATTATTAGTAATATAACCCTTTTTCTTCATAGGGTTATGGATGACAAACGGGAGTCTGTGCTCATATGAGAATATCAAGCGCATTGCATAGACTGCATCTGCACAGTCATGTTCAAACTTGTAGTACAAAGGCTTTTTTTCATCCATGAAAAACTCTTCGTTCCAATACTTTGTCACCCATGCTCGATAGTTGTTTTCCCACCGTTCATCCCAAGTATTTTTAGCTTTCCAGACTGCTGCATGGGCTGTTGATCCAAACAAGAATATCAGCACTAGCATGCTGTTTATTATGTAACCCTTTATTTTCTTATCCATAAGCTCTAAATTCCGATTTTATTATGGTTTATACATCCTAAGATTCTGATAATACTGTATTTACATGTTGATATTAACTTTGATTCATTACATTTTTTTTATCTAAAAAAAATGGGATTGAAGTTAGACCTCAATCCCATCTCTATCTCAGTCAAACTGAGAAGATATACTAGTTCAGTATATTTAGTCTATCAACGGTTCTGCATGAACTGCTGTAGAGCCGCGCGAGTTCCGCTACCTACAACACCATCGATTGGACCTTTGTAGTAACCCTTAGCCTTCAACTTAGTCTGAAGAGCAAATACATCAACCTGCTGTGGAGCCTTTGGAGCGGCTGGTGCTGCTGGACGAGGAGCCATAGGAGCTGCTGCTTTACGCTGTCCACCACCGTACATGTGGCTGTGATTACGCTGGTTGTACTTGTGACAATGACGCATGCTCTTAGTCATGCTGTTAGCAGCATGAGCGTGACACCAACGGTTTACTGGCTTAGGAGCAGCTCTTTTAACTGGAGCTTTCTTAGCTGGAACGTAAACTGTGTTAGTCTTTGTCTTGTAAACTGTCTTAGTCTTATAAACAGGCTTGTATACAACACGCTCTTTATAAATGATCTTTGGTACAGACTTATAAACAGTCTTAGTAACAGTTCTTACAGCTGGAGCAGCTTTCTTAGCCATCTGCTTACCCTTGTGGCCATGCTTGCCCGTTGGGTTTTTGTGGCAGTGTCTAACAACCTTAGTCATCTTGTTCTTTGCGTGACCGTGGCAGTTACCTGCTGACATTGGCTTAGGCTTTTGCATCTGCTTAGGCTTAGGCATTGGCTTAGGCGCTGCCATTGGCTTAGGCGCTGTAGGCTGAACTGTAGGAGTTGGCTGTGCGTCCATAGGAGCTGCAGCACCTTGCTGACCACCCGCTACTTGCTGACCACCAGCTGCCTGCTGTCCACCAGCGGCTTGACCGCCTGCTGCTTGTTGACCGCCAGCTACTTGCTGACCACCAGCCGCTTGACCGCCTGCTGCTTGCTGACCACCAGCTACTTGAGAACCACCTGCTGCTTGCTGACCGCCCGCAACCTGAGATCCACCAGCTGCTTGCTGGCCGCCTGCAACTTGAGAACCACCAGACACTTGCTGGCCGCCCGCAACTTGAGAACCACCTTCACCCATCACTGACTGCTGAGAACAACCTGTTGTGAAGACACCAGCCATCACTAAAGTTGCAATCGAGAGTTGATGTTTAATTTTCATGTAATACATCCTTTAACTAGTTAACTGCGTAGATTTAGATTGAACAAACGATCTATATATTATTGTTTATCCGCATCGCAAGTATAGTATTAAATCAAGTCACATTCAAAAAAAAGGTGCTATAAAGCGACGCTTTTTTTGTGTAAATGCCTAAAAACCCGATTAACGACCTGTATTGCAGCTATTTTACAACAAATACGATACAAAAAAGGCGACCAATGGTCGCCTTTAATTTAGCTGACTCCTAAATTACTTAGGATCTCAACGTTTTACCAATACGGTGAATCATTTCGATCTGAGCTTTTGCCGCATCAAGCTCAGCTTGAACTGCAGAATAATCCAAATCTTCCGGATCTTTTCCTGCTAAAGCGTCTTGAGCACGAGAAACAGCATCTTCTGCCGCCTGCTCATCAAGATCTTCAGCTCGAACCGCTGAGTCAGCCAATACCGTAATGATATTAGGCTGCACCTCAATAATTCCACCCGCAACAAACAAAGAAGAAACGCCTTCGTCTGTTTTGTAGTTGAGTTCACCTGGCTTTAGCGTAGCAATCAACTGACTATGACCTGGCAATATACCCATAGCGCCCATTTCTCCAGGCGCCGTGATTTCATTCACAACCCCAGAAAAAAGCTCAGCTTCAGCACTTACCACATCCAAACGTATAGTTGTAGCCATGATATTACTCCACTATTACAGTTTAGCCGCTTTCTCGATGGCTTCATCAATACCAC
Source organism: uncultured Thiotrichaceae bacterium (assembly GCA_938038645.1). Lineage (GTDB taxonomy): Bacteria > Pseudomonadota > Gammaproteobacteria > Thiotrichales > Thiotrichaceae > Leucothrix. Next base: position 37 of record CALHTA010000109.1, on the reverse strand, counting down.
CAACCATGTAGAACGCTTGCTCAGGCATATGGTCATA
>CALHTA010000108.1 GCA_938038645.1 uncultured Thiotrichaceae bacterium | reverse complement strand
CTCCCACCCAAAGTTCCGCCTAGGCCCAGCCAAAACTGTTTAAACGCATCAAATGCCAACTGGTTTGGCGCTGTTATTAAACGCATCAAAAATCTTGGCTTACATGCTCGAGAAAATTGACCTGATACGAGCAATTGCTTTTCAGGTCCCCAGCTCAGCTTAGGTCGACCATGGCTTCGCTTACATCGCCCTTTCACTAGCTTAAGTTGATTATCAAGATTCACCGTATCATTAGCGGGATAAAGCGCTAATTTAACCTTACTTTCTGAATCCTTTTCAGGAGGGGCAAGCCAGAGACGCGTCGCCTGAAAGTTAAACATCAGTGGTGAAGCGCCTGCGTTATAAACACGAAAAGATTGTCCATCAAACGCTTTCCGGTCATGCTCTGGCAAATCATAATAAGTTTCATCAATGATGATATTTCCCTGAATCTCTCTCAATCCACGATCCCTCAACTCACTGACCAGCTTCCAAAAGCGCTCATAAACTAAAAAAGGATCACCATATCCCTTTAATATGAGATCTCCCTCCAATATCCCATTAGTGAGTTTTCCACGAGTCCAAACTTCAGTTGGCCATGCGTGATTGGGTCCGAGTTGCTGAAGTGCAGCAAAGGTGGTTACCAACTTAATCGTCGAGGCAGGGGAACGAGCGATATCGATATTGTGTGACAGCATCGCTTGATCGGCATTCACATCCCGCACATAGACACTGAGGTTTTCAGAGGGAATCTTATGTTTTTTTAGCAAAGCAATTAGAGAATCTGTCAAACCCGTTTGCGGAACTTCTTTAATAATCCGATAGCTCAGTGCAGCTGCTGGAACTTTTTTAATGGCGTTTTCTTCAGCCCACACTGAATTAATTAATGATGTGCAAAAACAGAAAGTCATTACACATACAGATGGAATCCGTTTCATTGGTTATCTTCCCTGATAAATAAGTCAATCACTTCCACTTCAAGTGTTTCGAGGTAGCGCCAGCGCAAATTAAAATCATATACATTCGCAGCGTAAATCCGTTCACCAAACGTCCCTGCTTGGTATGAAGGCCTTGGATCTAATGAAAGTAATTGCTCAATAAATTGTCGCACATTAACCCCCAGACGATCATTTGCTGCAACACACAAGGCAATTGCTTCATCGCTTAAGGTCACTTTCAATTTTTTATCGGGCACTTCCGGTGCAAATCCACCTTTCGCCTCGGGGATAGAATCAGCATATGGAATGTAGGGCTTTATATCCAACACCGGTGTTCCATCTAACAAATCACAACCACCTAAGATCAACTTTACCTCACTGCCTTCAATAGAGATATCTAATAAGTTCACCGCCGACATACCTATCGGATTTGGGCGGTGTGTAGAACGTGTGGCAAATACGCCTAAACGCTGATTCCCCCCTAAGCGAGGGGGCCTTACCGTCGGCTTCCACTGCCCTAAAGGCACTGCATGAAAAGCAAAAATCACCCAAATGTGAGAAAAGCCTTCCAGCCCTCTGACTATTTCTGCAGATGCATAGGGTTCATTTAAAACCAGCTCTGCAGTCGCAGCAGTCACTAACCCTGGCTGCCTGGGTATTGAAAATTTCTCTTTGTAACAGGAGGAGATATGCGCAATGGGTGAAAAGCTAAAATTATTCATTATGTTGTATTATACTTCACTCCCATGAGTGAAATAAAACCCTACGACATAAGAATTTTCGTTAAAACTGAATACCTGCCGTCTGAGTCAGACAATGAAGCGGGACGTTATGTATTTGCTTACACCATAACCGTAGAAAATCATGGCAGTTTGTCAGCGAAACTACTTTCGCGCCACTGGATTATTACCGACGCTGATAGCCGCGTTCAAGAAGTTAAAGGTGAAGGTGTTATTGGAGAACAGCCAACCCTTAATCATGGTGAATCATTTAGCTATACCAGCGGTACGATGATTGAAACACCCGTCGGTTCTATGCAAGGAAGTTATCAAATGATTGCTGATGATGGTCATAAGTTTGATGCTGTGATTGCACCTTTCACCCTTGCCTTACCTGGAATGCTTCACTAGTTATAAAATCACCACCCGTCTAGTGGTACTGGTCATGAATTCTTCATGGCCATAAACTAAGCTAATCAATACGAACTAGCGTGTGCGCTAGAAATAATAAAAAATTCACAAAGGAAGTTAGCTTTCGACGATTTGGCGCCCCCATGCTCAATTGCTAAAACGCTCGGCACTAACGTGTCATCACCATGAAATTTACCTATTCAGTGTTAGCGGCATTATTTACGACTGCCACGTTAAGCTTGGCAACTATGTCAACTGCTTCTGCGAATGTTTATGCTTATCATGGCGTTAACGGTGAGCGCATACTCACTGACAAACGTATCCATGACAAGCAATTCAAATTGGTGAAAATTTACAAAACTGCCAAAAAAACCAAACCAAAAGCTAAACGCCAAAGTAACAAATATAAATCAGTACTGGGATTATCAACTCGTAACGTTGCTAAGAGTAAATCTGGTGCTTTTCGTTGTGGAGACAAAGCTTACATTTTGAGCAAGCGTAAAGCTTATCAACACACTATCCGCACTTATGCCCGTCGTTATGGCGTTGATGAGGCTCTAGTCCACTCAGTCGTCAAGCAAGAATCATGCTTTAACGAAAAAGCATTATCTAGAGTTGGGGCAATTGGTTTAATGCAGTTAATGCCCGCAACCGCTTCTTACTTAAAGGTTAAAGATCCATGGAATCCTGAGCAAAACATCAAAGGCGGCGTTAAGTACTTATCTAAAATGCTTAAACGTTTCAAAGGAAACAAACGGTTTGCACTGGCCGCTTACAATGCGGGTCCTGGAAAAGTGATCAAGTATGGTGGCATTCCTCCTTATAAAGAAACTAGAAATTACGTTAAAAAAATCATGGCGGATTATTCTCGGATAAAAAACCAGACGCTATAAATCCCCTCCTGATCATATAGAGTTCACTGATAACAAAGTGTATGCTGTCACGTCATAATAATTACATAATTAGATATGACTCCATTTATACATCCCAAATATTGGTTTAGCTGGTTTGGCGTTGGTTTTTTGTGGCTGATGAGCCAATTGCCTTGGCGTTGGCAGATGAAAACTGGCGGCGCGATAGGCAAAGCGCTGTATTACTTGATCCCTAAGCGCAGAGAGGTTTGTTTAATTAACCTCCGTCTTGCATTTCCGGAAAAATCAGATTCAGAAATTGAAATAATTGCTAAAGCTCACTTTGAATCGTTAGGCAAAGGCCTGTTTGATGCTGCTTTTAGTTGGTGGGGAAACAATCAGAAACTGTTGAACCTTAGCCAAATAAAGGGCATTGAACATATTGACGAAGCACTCGTTACTAAACGCCCAATAATCTTTCTAAGTTCGCACTTTACTAGCTTGGAAGTAAGCGGCAGCATTCTAGCTGATCGACTGAAATCCTGTTTTGTCTTCCGCCCCCATCAAAACAAGTTGTTAAATCACATTAGCATACAACGTCGTGAGGCTCGGTTTGGTCAAACCATCGCCAAAGATAATATTCGGGGAATGGTTAGAATGCTTAAACAAGGTATTGCGGTATGGTACGCCCCAGATCAACAGTTTCAGGGGAAAAACCATATGATGATTCCTTTTTTTGGTATTGACGCACCGACAAACCCTGCAACGTCTAGGCTAGCTAAACTATCTAATGCTTTGGTGATTCCGATCTACTGTACCCGTAGCGAAGAAAACAATGGGGAGCTGGGTTATTGTTTACATATCATGGCCCCAATGAAAAATTTTCCAAGCGACAATATCAATAATGATACACTTCGAATAAACCAGATTATCGAAGCACAAGTTCAAAACCACACCGAGCAATACTTGTGGACACACAAACGTTATAAAGGCTGCCTGATCGATGGCAAAAGCATTTATTAATGATATTAAATCGTTATTTAATTAAAGAAATTCTTCAGGCTTTCATTGCGACCTTATTGGTATTGCTACTAATCATCGTCGGAAATACCGTCGCTCGTTTGCTAGGCAATGTAAGTGAAGGCCAGCTGCCAGCAGACGCCTTAGGGATTTTGGTGTTTATTGGCTCAATCAAAGGCGCTATTCAGCTTGCCCCCATCGCCCTTCTGATCGGCATGATGTTGGCTTTTGGTCGACTATATCGTGACAACGAAATATCCTCAATGCACGCTTCGGGCATTGGCCCTGGTCAATTTTTCAAAGCCATTTTTATATTGCTCACACCACTGACATTACTTATGTCAGCGCTAGTGCTTTACACCTTACCTCTGCTAGAAACTTCTCGCCAAAATATCACTGCCGAAATAAAACAGCGGCCTGAAGCTTCGGGGATACCTGTAGGTGAGTTTATGCATGCGCAAAGTAGCGGTAGAAAGTTCACCATCTTTGTCGAAGATTTAGATGAAAAAAATGTCGTCATGAAGAACTTCTTTTTACACGTAGAAGATCCAACAGATAAACGTGCAATGCTTGCCAGCAGTGCCGTGCTGTTCATAGACCAAAAAAGCGGCGATAGGATGCTACAAATCAGTGGTGGCAGCCGTTACGATCAAAACAAACAGGATAAGACCTTCTCAATCTTTAAGTTTGGAGAACATGGCATTCGAGTTCCACCTCTAAATACCGATGTAAATCAGAGACTTGGCGCCAAACCAACGACGACACTAATTGGCTCCACCGATGTAAAAGACACGGCTGAACTACACTGGCGGTTCGGCGTCATTCTCTCAGCACCAATAATGGCCTTACTCGCCTTTCCACTAAGTTACACCACTCCAAGACAAGGCAGATTTGGTAAACTGGCGATTGGTATATTGCTTTATGCGCTCTATGCAAACCTGTTAATCACTGGCAAATCGATGCTGGAAGACGAGAAAATTCCTTCTATTTTAGGGCTCTGGTGGGTTCACATACCCTTCTTGTTGTTATCACTAGGATTAGTCTGGCGTCGTTATGGCGGGCTTAGATGAACATACTCGATCGTTACCTCTGGAAGTCAGTCTTTACCGGTTTAATCATGGCTTGGTTCGCGCTAACCATCTTAGTCATATTCTTTGACTTCATCAGTGAAACCGGTGACCTCAATGAAAACTACAGCAGTCTTCAAGCCTTTGTTTACCTGCTTTATTCTATTCCTAATCGGCTCTACGAACTCTTTCCTACTGCCATGTTGATTGGCACGTTACTTGGCCTTGGTAACCTGGCGGCTAACTCTGAGTTTATCGCTATGCGTGCCGCCGGTATTTCGATCGTAAACATTATTTACTCCGTTATAAAGCTGGGATTAGTCCTGGTTGTGGGTGTGTTTTTATTAGGTGAATTTGTTGTACCAAAAACTGATTTAGCCGGTAAGAACTTTAAATCATCGCTCAACAACAAGAACATTGTGATGGTGAGCGGCGCTAGCCTTTGGGTTAAAGACAAATCTCGCATCTTTCACATTGGTCAAGTCTGGTCTGAAGACAAATTAACGGATGTCACGGTTTATAGCATTGAGCAAGGGTACACAGGCTTAAACACCCTCACTCATGTGCAGTCTGTTACAAGATCGGGGGATGCTTGGCTGCTAGAGACAATTGTAGAGCAGCGCTTTAGTGAAGAGGGAGTTCATAGCAAGCAGCTTGAGAGTAAAGTTGACCCTGACTTCTTAGATGCCAAGCTTTTGTCAATCGCATCTGTTGATCCAGAGCAGCTTTCAATCGCCGAGCTTGCCGATTTAGTTGAGCACCAAAAGGCTAATAAGCTAAATACTGAGAAATTTGAATTAGCCTATTGGAAACGATTTTCAGCCCCTTTCGCAGCATTAGTTATGTTGTTTTTAGCCATGCCATTTTTGTTTGGCTCCCAGCGCGGCGGTGGAGCCGGACAAAGAGTGTTTATTGGTATTATCGCGGGAATTGCCTTTTTCTTGATTAATAAGGTGTTAAATCAAGTAGGGAGTGTCTATGGTTTTCCGCCGTTTTTGAGTGCTTTTATGCCGGCTTTGTTTTTTCTGGGAGTGAGTATATTTGGTCTTCAAAAGATCAAATAACCATCCATTAAATTAGTATGAAAAGTCCGCTAAAAGCCAATTAAGTCCTAAAAATGCATGTTGCACATTAACTACTCACCCTAGATAGTGTAACATTACCTATCGCGCAACAGTTTACCTCATCGGGCAATTACTACTTCACAATGAGATTTTAATGGACTCACCGGTCAACATTATATGTATGAAATGGGGCGAAAAATACGGCTCAGAATACGTAAACAAATTGCATGGAATGATTGAGCGTAACATCAGCTTTCCGTTTGTACTTACCTGTTTTACCGATAACAACGCCGGTATTAACCCTAAAATCAGCACTTGTTCACTCCCCAAATTAAGCCTCCCGGATAACACCCCAGAAAGAGGCTGGAATAAGCTCAGCACACTCCAGAAAGATTTAGGCGGATTAAAGGGTGAAGTACTTTTTTTAGATTTGGATGTTGTGATCGTCAGTAATATTGATGAATTATTTTCGTATCCAGCGGAATTCGCAATCATCAAAGACACTAAGCTAAAAAGAAGCGTAACAGGGAATTCTTCCGTTTTCCGTTTTAAAATTGGTGAACACACTGATATCTTGAAGAAATTTCAAGAAGACTTTGATACGGTTAAAAAACAACATCGTAATGAGCAAGCCTTCCTTTCTGCTGAAATACACAAGAAAAATCAACTGGATTACTGGCCCCAAGAATGGTGCCCAAGTTTTAAATATCATTGTATGAAACAGTGGCCTTTTAATTACTTCCAAGACCCAGAGATTCCTGAAGAAGCAAAAATTGTGATCTTCCACGGACATCCAGAACCACACGAAGCCATAGCTGGGATAACGCATAAATGGTACCGGTTTGTTAGGCCAACCAAATGGGTAAGTGAATACTGGAAAGAATAATAAGAGACTTGTTTATCATTAGCGGCATATTACGCATATTGCACTTTTATTTTAGGTTTTAGATTAGGGAAGTCTGAATGGCAAACATCGAACTATCAGTCATCATTGTAAACTATAAGAGCTGGGAACTTTTAGAAAACTGTATAGCTTCATTCAACAGCTTTCCCCCTTCAATGGCCTATGAAATAATCGTAGTTGACAATGACTCACAAGATGGGAGGTTCGAGGAATTCTCCAACTTGCACCCTTCTGTTAAATTTATACGTAACAAAGGAAATTATGGATTTTCTAATGGCTGTAATTTAGGCTCTAATTACGCGCAGGGAAATTATTTGCTATTTCTCAACCCTGATACTGAGCTAACTAAAGACAAAGCCATAGACGAAATGGTTTGGTTTTTAAAAGAAAACCCTGATACAGGGTTAGCCTCATGTAGAACGGTCAGTCCTAAGTCCGTAGAAAGAGAATTATTATTCACAAACCCATGGTTGCTCATCGGCTTTGTTAGACAGTTTTACAAACTCTTTAATCTAAAGCGAATCAGAAAAGACTTTCCCTGTAACGCTAAAATCTGGAACCCTGACTGGGTTTCAGGCTCAGTCGTCCTTATTCACAAAGACCTGTTCATAAAAATAGGAAAATGGAATGAAGAACGCTACTGGATGTATCACGAAGACCCTGATTTATGCCTCAAGGTTAAGCAATCTGGTAAGAAGGTTGCGTTATTAAGAAATGTACACATTAACCATATTGGCGGCGGTACTTCGCGAAAAAATACTGCAACAAGCATTATGGCAAAAACTGAAGTAATAATATCTTCACACAACTACATACAAGCAAATACTGCTGAATATACAAATATCTTACATGCTTTATTTGGTCTGGTGGCACTGATAACTCTTTTATTTAAGGCCTTATTTTCAGCCATTATTTTCAGAGGGCAGCGTGCAAAAATTTATGTTTTAACAGCGCAAGAAACTGTAAAGTTTTACCTTTCAGCACTTCGACGTAAAACCTGGAAAAGTCCAAAGCTTGATAACATCCATAACTAGCAATTGGCGTAAATGAACTAACCTTCATACTCAATACAATGGTCAAATGTCTGTAATGGAGATGCCATGAACCGAAAAGATTTTTTATTAAAATACGTAAATAAAGACAAGGCAGGCCTTGAAATAGGCCCAAGTCATAACCCAATAGCCCCAAAATCAGAGGGGTATAATGTAGAAATAATTGATCATACCGATGAAGATGGCTTAATTAAAAAATACAAAAATGATGCTAGTGTTGATGTCCTAAATATAGAAAAGGTCGATTATGTTTGGGAAGGACAAACATACAAAGATTTGACAAAAAAAAGCCAACATTATCATTGGATTATTGCATCACATGTTATAGAACACACAACCGATTTCATTCGGTTTATTAATGATTGCAATGACCTTTTAACAGATTCAGGAAAACTTATTCTTGCTGTCCCTGACTATCGATTTTGCTTCGACCAGTTTCGTGCGATTACCGGACTATCTAAAGTAATTGATGCCCACTCAAATAAACATACCTTGCACTCCATAGGAACAATTGCTGAGTTTCATCTTAATGTGTCAAGTAGGGGTGGAAAAATTGCTTGGAAAGAACACCATAGCGGAAAAGCTGAGCTTTTATATAGCCACTCTGAGGCAATGGAGATCTATGAGTCGGCAAAAAATAGTAAAGAGTATTTAGATGCGCACGCTTGGTGCTTTACACCCAGTTCATTCCATTTAATTTTGCATGATCTAAAAACTCTTGGGCTAACAGAACTGTCAGTTGCCGATCAGTACAGCCCAGGTGGAAGTGAATTTTTCTTCGTGCTAAGCAGAGAAACAACATCAAACTCTGTTGATAGGGTTAAATTATTGTTGGAAACTCAAAAAGAAGTTGCAAATGGTGTGTCACCTAGCTTCATGCGAAAAACTCACATTAGATTCCGCCGATCAATCACCAAACGGCTAAAGCAGTTGAGCGTTTTTTAAGCCTTAGATAAATAAGCAAAAACTTATTTACAAAGATTTTTTGTTATTGTTAAAACCATATTTATCAAGTAATTGTATTAAGAAGCTATCTATGAAAACTAAAACATTAACAGAGCGTTTGATTCCCAATGCTTTGAAAAAGCACTCTAGAAAGCAATTTGCTGACGAAGATATAAGTAAGTTTGAGTTCAAGCCGAACACCCCTGCAAATGTCAAAGCTGACATAAAGGAAAAATACGATCATGACAGTGAATTGCTTGAGTTTTTTTCTTCCAATAAAGAACACATAGTTCATAAATGGCATCATTATATCCCTTTATATGATAGATACTTTTCAGGCTTTAGGGGAAGAAAGGTAAGGTTCCTTGAAATTGGTGTTAGCAAAGGAGGTAGCCTTCAGATGTGGAGGAACTATTTCGGGGATGAGGCAATAATTTATGGTATTGATATTAATCCAGACTGTGAACAATTTAATAATAAAGCTGGCCAAGTTCGGATAGGATCCCAAATAGATAAAGCCTTTTTAACTTCTGTCATAGAGGAAATGGGAGGAGTTGATATAGTGTTAGATGACGGAAGCCATCATATGAGCCATATTCCAGAAACTTTAAAGCACTTATTTCCACACGTAACAGATGGGGGTATCTACATGGTAGAAGACCTCCATACATCCTACTGGAAAAGCTTTGGTGGAGGTTATGGCGATGAAAAGAATTTCTTTGGATTTGTAATGCAAATCATTGATGATATGCACCACTGGTATCATAGAATGGGATTAAAAAATGCATCTGTCAGCACAAACTGCTCAGGCTTACATATTCATGATTCCATTGTTGTACTTGAAAAAAATAAAACCTATGCGCCAGTACACTCCCAAAATGAATAAGCAATCAAACCGGAATTTTGTTTTACCTAGCGCGTTTACAACACATTTTTGAGCTTTTTCTATATATATTAAATGAGATTTCATTATGCCCGACGTAGATTTTTACTATGATGGCAATAGGCAAGACCTTGTAGAATCACTTCCAACTTTCAACAAAGATATTCGAGTTCTTGAAATCGGATGTGCAGATGGGGGGTTTAAAAGTAACTTTAGTGCATCAGAATACTGGGGTGTTGAATGCGTCGAAGCAGTTGCCCTTATCGCTAAAGAAAGACTAAGCAAAGTTCTGATTGGTACATTTGATGATGTTTACGACCAAATTCCAGATAACTACTTTGACTTAGTTGTATGTAATGATGTCATCGAGCATATGATAGATCACGATTCTTTTTTTGAGAAGATTAAACTGAAACTTAAAGCTGATGGAAAGATATCTGGCTCTATTCCAAATGTTCGTTTTCTCTGGAACCTAAAGGAATTGCTCATTCAAAAAGACTGGGAATACCAAGATGCTGGTATTCTGGATAGAACCCACTTAAGGTTCTTTACGCTTAAGAGCTTAGAAAGAACATTTAATAATCATAATTATACAATTGAAACTTTAAAAGGAATAAACAGCATTGCACCTCGAACTTGGCTAACGTTAAGAAGGAAGAAACTATTAACTAAGCTTTTTATCTTTTTGCTCGGGGATGACACGCAATATCTGCAGTTTTATTTTTTAATATCTAAAAATACTAATGCCGACTTAAAGTAGTTAACTTATAGTTTCTTTTTCCCTTTAATACCATTCCTGATCACTCTCTCAATGGATTTAACTATGATATAGGCACGAGCAAAGAACTTATAAAACTGGAATCTTAAAGAAATAAGATTAGTATTGATAAAACTATTCTTCCTTTGCCCCCCACTAATTTTCTTGATGAGTTCTTCCCAATCATTGGACCTTACTTTTGGTGAATAATGCGTTAGCACGGTCAGTTTTGCCTGTTCACCCAAAGAAACTCGATTATTTTTATCCATCAATTTGGATATCTCTTCGTACCACTCTGAGTCATCGTAAACCAAATACCCATTAACCCCATGAGTGATCACTTCTTTATGTGGGACGGTTGCGGAACAAATGCTTGGAACACCGTAAGCACCCGCTTCGATAAACTTTAACTCACTTTTTGCCTGACAAAAATCCTCGTTAATTTCTAAAGGAACCAAATTTATATCTATTAAGTTAAAAATATCTTGGAATTCATCATAAGGTAAAAATGGCTTTTGCTGGAAACGCGATGAGAACTTCTTAAATTCCTCAGAAATTGAAACTGGCCCAACACTCAGGAATACAGCATCTGGAAACTCTTCTAGAATTTTCAGCAGTGCTGGTTCTATTACTTGAAAGTCCGCGTTATGTGTATTGGACCCACTCAGGTAGCCTATAACGACCTTGTCATTAAGCCGACTTTTCAACGCCTTATGTTTTGCTTTTTCATGGAACGAATAACTTAGTGCATTTTTCACAAGGTAAGTATTGGAATTTAATGCTTTACTTGCACTTTCTATTGTAGAAGTTGAGACGCTAACTGCATCACACTCAATAATTAACTTCTCAATAGAAAGTCTCTCTTTAGAATACTTCTTCAATCCTATTTTTGATAAATACTGCACTCCTTTTTGTGTAAATATCAAATCATCTGTATCGTACACAACCAATGATCCTAAAGCCTGAGCATACTTCACCAAGTTCAAAACATGCTTTGACCCTAGAGTTCTATGTAATAAGATTATCTCGTTTGGGCGTGGTGTGAAGTGATGCAGGTCTTCGGAGCGCACTTGAAAACCCTTGCTTTTCAAGTACTCCATTGGTTGGACGCAACGCAATTGCGTTGTTCCATAAGGAACAATCGGCCCTCTTGAGATTACAACAATGCTACCAAACTCATTCATCAATACAATTCATCTATAATTTAAGGGCTTTTTAAAATTTTGCTACAGTCAGCGCTAAGCAAATTAATAAGAAATAGTTTTTTGTTTTAAAATGCTTATTGTTCTAAATAAAACCCTCGACAATTCATTATAGAGTCGAAATGGAAATACCGTGATATAACGTTTAAAGAAAGGCAATTTAAGCTCTTTAGTAGAGTTAATCATTGTAGGAAAACCAACATTCTGGTTCACAGGCATGGGATCTAAGCACATAGATTTCACCCCCCAAAGCCACTCTCTGTCAAATGCATGATCGAAAGGAAGCCACATTGGATTCAATGCTTTTAGCATACGTGATGCTGCATGCTTATTCACTAAATAGGCGCCAGAGCCAGTCTGAATCGTATAATTGCAGCACAGCTTATAACCGCCACCCAGTTGAATTATTTTGATAGGGTTTCCATTGTGCAAGCCGCTTAGCCTAAGCAGGTCGAAACGTTTTTTATGTTTAAGAGCTTCAAATATAACTGACTCAAAAGAGCTATCAAAACCAATATCATCTTCTAAGATCAAAGCATGCTCATTATCATCTTTTAAAAAAGTAGCTAAGGCTTTCAAGTGGCTAAAATAACAGCCTAGTTCAGACAAATTAGTCTTTTTACCATGGGCTTTCTGATAAAGAGTTTCATTATATCTTGGATCAGGAAGTTTTATATCCGCACCAACAACGGCATCAATAAAAATGGCTTTCGTTTTTAGAGGCAGAAAAAGTTTTTCGAGATGTTCTTTCCTTTCAGTAGCGCTTGGCATGTTAATGATATATGCATTCATTTTTATATCTTGTAATGTTAAATTTAATACAATGTTGTAGGTTTATATTTAATTTAAATGAATCTCAATGGCCTTAGGGTAGAAAGCATTGAGCATCTGCCTACAAAAAGACCTTCAACAACATAACCACCAACACCACAATCAACCCTGCAATAAACACCGACTGGATATTAACCGAACCATCATCTTCCTCTATATCCAAGCCGAGCTCAAAGTCGATCATATCTTCAGCATCAAACCTCAACTGTTCAATGTGTTCTTCAATTGGTAAACCTTCTTCATCCCCTTCATATTCAGCATCGCCCCCTTTGATATTAATCAATGGAATCAACACATCAATATTCGCACGCGCAACCAAAGCGTTTTTCGTAGCCGTTCGATAAGCCCCTTCATGCTCAACCACCAAAGGATCGGTATTCGTGCGGAAACGACGATAGATTTGCTTCATCTTTTCAAAGTTTTTTTCAAGCATCTCACGATTACGATCTAATGATCGTCTAAGTTCAGCAACCCCTACCCCATGGGCTGGCTTTGAAACGCGCAAATTATATTCGACACCACGAATAAAAATTTTCTGTGAGCCATTAGCGGAAATCACAGTAACATTTGGCTTGTTCAGTACAGTATTTCCAGCAACATCTGTCAAAGTCTCATCAGTATCATCCGGCGAAACTTTCGCTACCGTTGGTTTACCTTTATTTAGCCACGCAAAAACATCACGTACGCTTGTCGTTTTCACAGCAACAACCTACTTGCAAGCAACTTGAATTGGCTGAATGATATCATCATCAAGGCAAACAGCGGTAAGTTTTCGCCCCCACACACAACCTGTATCTAATGAAGTCACTTGACCATCATCCCTGTAACCTAATGCCGACCAATGTCCAAAAACAACTTTATAAGGCAATAAATTGCGAGTAGGTAAACGAAACCAAGGGTATAAGCCTTTGAGCTGATGGTCCTTTGCGGTTCCCTTTACAGTAAAGTTTAGAGAACCATCGGGGTTGCAGCCCCGCATGCGCGTAAACGCATTAAGAATAAACCGATGTCTTTCATATCCGAGTAAATTATTATCCCACTGAGTCGGCTCATCCCCATAAACACGCTCTAACCATCGCTCAATTGTTGCGCCTTTTAAAGGTACTTCAATTTCCTTAGCGCATTGTTGAGCTTGCAACCAGTTCCAATGAGGATAGATACCTGCATGTGCCATGCAATAGCCTAAATCATGATCAAAATGCAAAATCGGCTGATTACGCAACCAATCGATTAATTCTTCACGATCATCTGCTTTCATTACGGCTTTCAAGCTATCATGTGGTTTGATGACAGAATAGTGTGCGGCGATCAGGCTAATATCATGATTGCCAAGTACAGAGACAGCAGAATCGCCTAGCTCCTTAACGTAGCGCAATACTTCAAGTGACTTATTGCCGCGACTCACTAAATCACCTGCTAACCAAAGGCAGTCTTGATCTGGTGAGAAGTCGATTTTATCGAGCAATCGTCGAAACGATTTATAACAACCTTGTAGGTCACCAATTGCGTAGGTAGCCATAACCTTATTTGTTCCCAGTGTTTTATGCGGCAAATATTATGATAATATATTAGTCAACTAGGTTAAAAAACGTTTTCCGAATATGGCCCAGATAATACCAGAAGAATCATTGACTAACAGTCACCCAGGGCCACAGCTGCACTTTTGTTTAAGTGAACTCGATGACTCTTTTATTTGCCGTCAACACCTCGCTTCAAGAATTGAATTAACGGGGCTTCGTTATTGGGTCAAGCATCACAAAAAGTCACTGCTTCTAGCGACGTTTCCTGAGCAATCAATTAGCAAAGAGCACAAGCTAGACAAAGAAAAACTCATAAGGCACCCATTAGTTACTGAGCTAATTAATGATCGAAATGCATTGTTCCCAGATTCACTTCAAAACCACACTTCCCAACTACTACCTATCATCCTTTTACTTCCTGAAAACTTGGCAGCTAAGGAAACTATCTACAACAAAGAAGTCGGGGTTCTAGCAATAGGTGGGGTTCTTATTAATGGGGCTATGCCGGTTGTTTTTAAACGCTGCTTGGGCATTGCTGCTTCCGAACAAGTTAATCAGATCCTTCTCTCTAGGTTTTGCCCAGAACTTTTAATCAAGGAATCGATTCCTAAAGTACAGCCTAGTCGACTTAAGTTACTAGACTTACAGCAGGAAATTGCTTTAAAAAAAGACCTTACGGAAAAGTCGATTTCAAGCGCATCCCCTTTCTCTCTGAATGTACTGACAGGTGTAGCAGGAAGCGGCAAGAGTGAAATCCTCATCAAACGAGCAGTACTGTTATTAGAGCAGTGTCCTAAAGCTCGCATTCTGGTTCTCAGCCATAATAAGTCTATGAGCAATACGCTGAAGCAATCGATAGGCTTATTAAGTAACAATTCTGAAGCGATTCAATGCTTACCCTTTCACGAATGGTGCAGAAAATTACTAGGTGGAACTTGGCGATATGTTTATGAAGACCAAGAAATCGAGCTGTTTGATTTAATGGTTAAACGTCACTTTGAACATGAACCACTAAACCGGATAGGTCTAATCAGAGAGATAAACTTCATAAAAGATAGAAATATCAAAAGTGAAACCGACTACCTAAATACTATTCGTTCAAGCAACAGCTTAGCGTTATCTGTGCCGCTGCGTAAGCGCATCTGGCAAGCAATGATTGATATTGACACTCACCTTAAAGATCGCAAAAGCTCGCTTTGGGGAGATGCCGCCGCCGCACTCCTTAAAGCCGTCGATGATGGCAAAACGATAGAACTTTACACGCATATTCTAATAGACGAAGGGCAATACTTTGCGCCCGTTGAGCTAGCGTTAATCAAAAAACTGCTTGTGCCCCAAGGTGACTTATTTATTACAACAGACCCTGAACAAGGGTTTTATAATCGCAATATTGATGAAGAACTTTCAGACTTAAGCAAAAACGAACATACAACCCAGCTCGTTCAACATTATCGATGTAGCCCAGCAATTTCAAGAGTAGTTGACCAGTTTCGTACGCATCGATCGATGGCTTCATTAGAACAACCAATGTATTCAATTAAACAATCGGAACCTATTAAAAGAGAAAATCACCCACAGTTACTGCATTTTCCAACCAAAGAAGATCAGCAGAACCGCCTTTGCAGCGAAATCCATCAGCTTATTCAGCGTGGCTACGAAGCCAATGACATTCTCATTATTAACGCCGATATTCAATCAACTCGCTTGCTAGCTCAAGAAATTCGTGACGCTTTACATATTCGAGCAACAGCACTGACAGGCAGTATGATTTTTGAAGACAACACTCTAAAACTAAGCGATATCAAGAGTGCGACAGGCTTGCAGAGCAAGATTGTGTTTATCATAGGCTTAGAAAACATTTTTGATGAAGAGCAAAGCACTGAACTAACTGAACGAGAACGCCATACTTTGCAATCTGATCATACGCACCTTCTCCATATGGCAATGACACGGGCTTCCGAGCGACTTTATTTGTTAATTAGTACTGAAAAAGTACCAAATTCTTTAATTCTTGAAGGGCTAGATACTCCAACATTATCTAACGAGCACCTTGCACCTGTTCGATACCTAAACCCTTAAAGTTCCTCAATCCTTCTTAGGATATCTGTTAAAATGCATTACTTACTTATCAACGATGATAGGTAAGTTTTTCTTAACGATGAGGAAATATCTATGAAACTAATCACCGCTATCATTAAGCCTTTCAAGCTTGATGATGTACGCGAATCTCTTTCAGAAATCGGTATTTATGGGCTGACGGTGACTGAAGTAAAAGGATTTGGACGCCAGAAGGGGCACACTGAGCTTTATCGTGGCGCAGAGTATGTCGTCGACTTTCTCCCTAAAGTGAAAATAGAAACCGCGGTAGACGATGAGCGCGTTGACCAAGCCGTTGAAGCCATTATTAAAGCGGCGAATACAGGCAAAATTGGTGATGGAAAAATCTTTATCACCACTATTGAGCAAACTATTCGCATACGTACGGGTGAAACTGGCCCTGACGCACTTTAAACATCTCAAATAAAGGATGAAACCAATGTTTAAGACATTTTTGTCTTTGTTTTTATTATTACTACTTCCTACTTTATCTTTTGCAGCTGACGAACCCTTAGTTGATGGTGCAAATACCGCTTGGATTTTAACATCGACTGCACTAGTCCTCTTCATGACACTGCCTGGCTTGGCATTGTTTTATGGTGGACTGGTCAAAAGTCGCAATGTGTTATCAATCCTAATGCAATGCTTTGCTATTGCAGGAATCGCTTCTATATTTTGGCTAGTTGTCGGCTACAGCTTAGCGTTCAGTGGTGATGGCGCTTTTGTAGGTAACTTCTCGAAAATGATGTTTGCGGGTGTCACTGAAGGCTCGGTCATGGGCGATATCCCTGAGTCATTATTTGCTTTATTCCAAATGACGTTTGCGATCATTACCCCTGCACTTATCATTGGTGGATTCGCTGAACGCATTAAGTTTTCTTCAGTGCTTCTATTCACCATTCTTTGGCTAGCCTTTGTTTATGCACCGATCACACACTGGGTGTGGGGTGGCGGCTGGTTACAGCAGATGGGCTTGCTAGACTTTGCGGGTGGAACGGTTGTACACATCACTGCCGGTGTTGCTGCACTTGTCACAGCCATCATGATTGGTCCACGTAAGAGCTTTGTTCGCGGAAACACGGCACCTCACAACATGACCATGACCATCACAGGCGCGGGTATGCTTTGGGTTGGTTGGTTTGGTTTTAACGGTGGCTCAGCTTTGGCTGCCAATGGTGACGCTGCCATGGCGATGTTAGTCACTCACATTTCTGCTGCGACCGGTGCAATTACTTGGATGTGTTATGAGTGGAAAAAGTATGGCAAGCCGACGGCACTAGGATCGGTTACCGGCATGGTTGCTGGCTTAGGTACCATTACGCCTGCTTCGGGCTTTGTGGGTCCTGCTGGCGCATTAGTTATTGGCTTCCTAGCCGGTATCGTTTGCTTTAATGCAACGCTAATGATTAAGCAAAAGTTTAAAATTGATGACTCTCTCGATGTTTTCCCAGTTCATGGGGTCGGTGGAATATTGGGTACGTTCCTAGCGGGTATTTTTGCTTCGACTCAATTGGGTATTTTTAGCGGTCAAGGTTTTGCCGATGGTATTGAAAGTATGTCAGCGCAAATTGGCGTTCAACTTGTTGGTATCGTTTCTACTTTTGTCTATACGGCTATTGCGACATTCCTTATCTTTAAGGTGGTTGGCATGATTACTAATGGTGTGCGAGTTTCTGATGATGAAGAGTCACAGGGCTTGGATTTGGTTGATCATAATGAGCGGGGTTATGAGCTTTAAGCCGCTAGCCTAGTTCAGGCGCTTGGTATTTTAACGGCTCCTCCTCTTCGCTGATTGCTAGCAATCAGGCATTATCGGGAAGTCACCTTATAAAAAACCAAGCGCCTTCTCTCGAGTTACTGGGAGTAATATTACAGACAAAAAAAATCCCGCTATTGCGGGATTTTTTTATGTCTCAATTAAGTAAGCGCCAATTAGTCGTTACCAGTGAAAGCCATTAAGAACTGGATTACATACCAGAACAATAGACCTACGCTTGAGAACAGTGACAATGAAGCAGCTACGTGCTGATCAGTGTGGTACTCATGGATAATGTTAGACGTGCTGTACAGTACTGAAGCAGCAGCGAATAAGATCATTGCACCTGAGAACCAAAGGCCTAGTGAGAAGCCGAATAGGATCGCAGCAACAATCACGCCCATTGCAACAAAACCACCAATCATTAAGAAACGACCCATGAATGAGAAGTTGATCTTAGTTGAGAAGGCTGTGAAGGTTAGTCCACCAACCAAAGCAGCAGTAATTAGTGCAGCGTTAGTTAGGATGCTTGGATCCATCATGATTGCGCGAGTGATCGGCAATGTTGAGATGAAAGCAAATGCAACGATGTAAAGACCTAAGCCCATGTATTGGCGTTCGCGAGATACACCTGAGCGAGCCCAGTTGTCTGCTAGTACCGAGATACCCATGTAAGCACCCATGACGAGCAACCAAGCCCAAGGTGTTCCACTAAGCATTCCCATGAACGCGTTAGCAATTCCAGTTTGAAGAAATAATGTGACTACTACGGCGTATGCAGCAATCGCGCCACCTAAGTGGAGGTAGCAACGCTTGATAAACGCCGCGCGCTCGCTCTCAGCCGCGTTTGCAACAATTTGGCCAGTGCTGGCATCCAAAAAACTCATTGTGAATCTCCTATTATTAATAAATTACTTTTAGAACGGCTTTATTATAACGGTTATATAAAACGGCTCTATGACAAAACTTTAACACATCGCTTGCTCATATTCTTCTGATGCTTCCATCCAAGCCATTTCTACGACTTCTACTTCTGCATCAACATCACGCTTTTTCAACAGTAATGCTTTAAGCGAATCTTTGTTGTCTTCTGCATAAATATCGGGGTCAGCCAAGGACTTTTCAAGATCAGCTGATTGTTTTGTTAGTTTTTCAAGTTTCTTCTCGTACTGATCCATCACTTTTTTTAGCGGCTGCAGTTGTTTGCGCTGCTCTGCGTCTTGCTTGCGTTTATCCTTACGATTTGCAGGCTTATCTTCTTCATTTACAGCATTTCGAGCTTGTTCTCTGGTTTTTATCCATTGAGAGTAGTCATCTAAATCACCATCAAAGGGCTTTGCAGCTCCCTCATCCACCATTACATACTCATCAGTAACAGTTTTCAGTAGGTGACGATCATGCGAAACAATAACCATCGCGCCTTCAAAAGCTTGTAAGGCCATACTTAAAGCATGGCGCATGTCTAAGTCTAAATGATTAGTAGGCTCATCAAGAAGCAATAAATTGGGTCTTTGATAAACGGTTAAAGCCAACACTAGCCTTGCCTTTTCACCACCTGAAAATGGCGCAACTGCTTCATCGACTCGCTCCCCTTGAAAACCAAATCCACCAAGGTAATTTCTTAAATCTTGCTCACGCGCTTCTTTATCGAGTTTGCGCATATGTGCTAGCGGCGACTGATCAATATGCAATTGCTCAATTTGGTGCTGAGCAAAGTAGCCGATATGTAAGTCTTGGGCCATCCAAAGCTCACCAGCCATTGCCGGTAGCTCGCCGGCTAAACACTTAATTAAAGTCGACTTACCGGCGCCATTTGCACCAATCAAGCCAATACGCTGGCCCGGCATCAATTGCAGGTCAACATTGTTGATAATAGCGGTGTCGCCGTAACCAATCGACGCTTCGGTAAGGTTAAACAAGCGATCGGGCAATTTACGAGGTGGAAAGAAGTTAAATTTAAACGGAGAATGGATATGTGCTTGAGCAACAAGCTCCATACGCTCCAACGCTTTCAATCGACTCTGTGCCTGACGGGCTTTAGTCGCCTGAGCTCGAAAACGATCGACATACTTTCTAATGTGCGCGACCTCTCTCTGCTGTCGTTCATAGGTACTTTGCTGTTGCGCTAAGCGCTCTGCTCTTAAACGCTCAAATGCTGAATAGTTGCCGCTGTATAAAGTTGCCTTATTGTGTTCGACGTGACAGATATGGCTAGTCACTGCATCAAGAAACTCACGGTCATGCGAGATCAAAATCAAGGTGCCGGGATATTGAATCAGCCACTGTTGTAACCAAATAACAGCATCCAAATCTAAATGATTAGTTGGCTCATCTAGAAGCAAAAGGTCGGAACGACACATCAAAGCTTGTGCGAGGTTAAGCCGCATGCGCCAACCACCCGAAAAGCTGTTAACAGGCAGTGCAAGCTGTTCGTTTTTAAAACCGAGACCTTGAAGCAGTGCAGCCGCACGATTTTCAGTAGTATAGCCATCGATCGCTTCAAGCTGGCTGAGCAGCTGCGCTAAGTGCTCACCTTCTGCTTCTTTCATTTGCACTTGTAATGATGCGAATTCAGCATCACCCAACAAAGCATACTCAAGCGCTGTTTGCTGACTATCGGGGGTGTGCTGGGCAACGTGTGCCATCACCCAATTGGGCGGCATACTAAACTGACCGGCCTCCAACGATAGCTCCCCCCGAATTAAAGCAAAAAGAGAGGATTTACCGGTGCCATTAGCGCCGGTTAAACCAATTTTTTGTCCGGGGTGAATGCTAAAGCTGCTGTCACCAATCAGCTCGCGACCACCACGTCGCATCGATATGTCAGAAAATACCAGCATTAGATAGACATTATCTCGGCGCGATAAAAACGCAACTCTTCAATCGAATCAACAATGTCATCCATCGCTAGATGTGAACCTTTTTTCTTAAACTTAGAGGCCACGCCTGGTTTCCAACGATTGGCCAATTCTTTAAGCGTACTAACGTCCAAATTGCGATAATGAAAGTAATCTTCTAGCTCAGGCATGCAACGCGCCATAAAACGACGATCCTGACAGATGCTGTTACCAGCCATTGGCGACTTCCCTTTATCGACATACTGACTAAGGAAAGCAATAGTCTCCGCTTCAGCCTGAGCTTCGGTGTAGGTACTCGTGCGCACACGTTCAGTCAACCCTGAACCGCCATGTTGTTTTGTATTCCAATCATCCATACCCGCCATAATTTCATCCGACTGATGAATGGCTATCATGGGTCCTTTTGCGAGTATATTTAGATCTTTGTCAGTCACGATAGTTGCAATCTCAATGATGAGATCATTAACCGTATCTAGCCCTGTCATTTCCAGATCAATCCAGATTAAATTATTGTTGTCTACAGTCATGGTTTATACTTTCTTCTCAATTAGAATTTAGGACACTCTTTAACAATGCCTTTCTTCACGCTGATTTTTATTCTAGCAGTAATTGCCGCTATCGGCACCCAGCTGTGGCTATCCATTCGTCAATCAAAACACGTTGCTGAGCACCGTCCAGCGGTGCCTTCAGAGTTTTCAGAATCAATCACTTTAGAGGAACACCAAAAGGCTGCTGATTATACACAGGCTAAAGGTGGTTTTGGTCGCAAAGAACTTATTATTAGCACTGTTTTGTTGCTGTTTTGGACCCTTGGCGGTGGCTTAGCGTGGCTAGATGGCCTTTGGGGTAACGCAGGTTTGAGCGAACTTTACAAAGGTACTGCCGTTATTCTAAGTTTCATGCTGATTTCTAGCCTGATTGATATCCCTTCTTCGCTATATCGCACTTTTGTTATTGAAGAAAAGTTTGGCTTTAACAAATTAACAATCAAAACTTACCTAGTTGATTTAGTCAAAGGCACCCTGCTTTCTATCGTCATCGGCGTGCCGCTAATTATGCTGGTGTTGTGGTTGATGAATACAGCCGGCTCTTTATGGTGGGTTTATGCCTGGTTAGCAATCACAGCCTTTTCAATCATCATGATGTGGGCATACCCTAAGTTTATAGCACCAATATTTAATAAATTTACGCCTTTAGAGGAAGGTGAAGTACTCAATAGGATCACCACTTTGCTTGAGCGAAACGGCTTTAACTCAAATGGTGTGTTTATGATGGATGGTTCAAAGCGCTCTAGTCACGGTAATGCGTATTTCACAGGCTTTGGCAAAACCAAGCGCATTGTCTTTTTCGACACCTTACTTAAGCAACTCACTCCAACACAGATCGAAGCAGTGCTTGCCCATGAGTTAGGTCACTTCAAACATAAACATGTACTGAAGGGAATGGTGGTCTCGATGACGATGACTTTGGTCGGTTTTGGGGTACTAGCTTACCTCATGCAACAAGCATGGTTTTACACTCAACTTGGCGTAAATAATCAGACAACTTACATGGCTTTGTTGCTATTTATGCTCGTTAGTCCTGTATTTACTTTTTTTATCGGACCCATAATGTCATGGTGGTCACGCAAGCATGAATTTGAAGCTGATGCTTTTGCAGCAAAAGAATCAAGTGCTGAGGAACTCATCAGTGCACTTGTAGGTCTATACAAAAAGAACGCTGGCACATTAACGCCAGACCCAATGTATTCAGCTTTCTACGATTCACACCCACCAGCCTCGATACGTATTGCCCATTTGAGAAGGCAGTAACCCTACCCTAGGGTTCGATTAAGAGCGATTGCAGCTGGTGGAATTCAACAATTGGGAGAGACAAATGTTAAGAACACCACTAGCGATCGCTTTACTTATCTTCGCCGGCAATAGTTTTGCTGCGGGCGATGCCAGCAAAGGCGAAACGCTATTTTCTAATGCAAAGTGCTTAATCTGCCATGGAACTGAAGCTTATACTGCACCCGATCGAATAATTAATGATTTGACTGCGCTTGAGGAGCAAGTTAGATTCTGCGACACAAGGCTCAATGCAAACTGGTTTGATGAGGATATTCATGACGTTGTCGCCTATTTAAACCAGCAATACTACAAGTTTCCAACCCCCGAATAATGGCGAACCTAATGCATAATTCATCCGCTACATGAGCAGTACTACTGCTCAAGAAGAAAATAAAGGTACCGGCCGAGTCATTACTCGGTTTGGTGCTGAACTGCTCATTCAATGTACTGATAAAACCTCTCTTCGCTGCACAACAAAACGAAAGCTAGATAATGCAGCTTGTGGCGACTGGGTTGATTGGCAACGCAATCAGACCGGCACCGCCAGAATCGACAAGATTCACCCTCGAAAAAATGCTCTCACCCGCCTCACCTATCGAGGTAGGGCTAACACCATTGCTGCTAATATAGACCAACTCATAATCGTGAGCTCATGGCTACCTGAGCCGTTTTGGGACTTAGTGGATCGCTACCTCATCGCTGCTGAAATGTTATCTGCTGAAGCGGTAATTGTGATCAACAAGCAAGACCTTGCAGAGCAATATGCAACTGAAGCTGATTGGGAAGCATTAGCTGAGTATGAAGCAATCGGGTATACCGTTTTGCATATGAATACAAAAGACAACACCGGCACCGAAGCATTAAGACAGCACATGCGCGGTAAAACTAATATTTTGCTTGGCCGGTCTGGCGTCGGTAAATCGTCGATCGCCAATAGAATCATGCCAGATGCCAGCATATTGACTGCGGATATTTCAGATTCAGGCGAAGGCCGCCATACCACAACGACAGCAACCCTTTATGATTTAGGCGAAGAAGTCTATCTAATGGATTCACCAGGAGTGCGTGACTACGCCCCTGATAATCTAGATGCTATTAAACTCGCCAATGGCTATCGTGAATTTAAACCTTTCATGAATGATTGCCACTTTAGTAACTGCACTCACAACCATGAACCTAAGTGTAGTGTTCGCAGCGCGGCAGAGTCTGGAAGCATCTCTTCGAACAGATACCAACGATATCTGGACGCCCTGAACAATTTGTAATCTTCTTTTATTGATAGCCCTACCGCTAAATGCGATGATAGTCGCCGGACTTAATATAAAAATACGGTGCTAAATGCCAACCTCTCGGATTGTTTTACTTTGCTTAAGCCTGCTTTTGAGCACACACGCTAATGCCTACTCGGCAGACGAACGTGCGGATTTCAACGCAGTTTACTCCCAATTAAAAGCGGGAAAAACGACCGATATCAGTCGATTTAAATCGCACATACTTTATCCGTATCTCGAATACGAGCAGCTTACACAGAATATCTCTGATGTATCGACACAAACAATGGAAAGCTACATTGCTCGATATGCAGACTCTCCCTTAAGCAAACAACTGAAGACTCACTTAATCAAGCGTTTCAACGACGAAGGACAGTGGGATAAGACATTCCTGCAGTTTGGTGATGAGCCCGATACGATAAAAGCGCGGTGCCTGCATCTAGAAGCCCGCATTCAACTCGGCGAAGGCAAAACTGCCTTAAACAAAGCTAAATCAATATGGATGTCAGGTAGAGATCGACCCAGTGAATGCGACGCGCTTTTTGCCATTTTAAAAAAACAAGGCTTCATCAATCGCGATGACCACTGGGAGCGTATTAGCCTAGCAATCGACAGAGGTGCAACCAGCCTCGCTAAAAGCCTCTCTCAACAACTTAGCCGCAGCGATAGAAACTTAACTAAAGTCTGGATTAGTGCACGCAGAAAACCTGAAAAAGCACTTCAAAGTAAAACGCTAAACAAAGACAATGCCAAAACGCGTGATGTCGCTGCCTACGCGATAAAAAGGATCGCCCGCAAAGATACTGATAAAGCACGAACGGCTTATCGAAAAGCGCTAAGAACCTATAAATTTCCAACTTCGCAACAAGCGGAAATCAATCGTTACATTGCGATTAGAGATGCGCTTGATCATGAGCCTCATGCGCTGAACAGCCTATCTGCGGTACCAGAAGAATTTCAGGATCTGCAAACTAAAGAATGGATTGTTCGACTGGCTGTTAGACAAGGCAACTGGAAAAAGGCACTGGGTGCAGTTAACTCCATGTCTGCCGATGAACAAGACTCCAGTAAATGGAAATACTGGAAAGCACGCAGCCTAGAAGCAGAAAAACAAACTGCACAAGCAAAAGAGCTTTATCAATCACTGACAGAGAATGCTTCTTTCTATGGGTTTCTCGCAGCAGATCATTTAAAACAGCCCTATACGATGCTTGAGCACCGTCATCCTGACCTTAGTCAAATAACACCCAAGCTGTCAGCAAGCCTCGGGGTACAGCGTGCTCTTGAACTACTCGCGATGGACATGAAGGCAAAAGGCCGTGCGGAATGGTTTCATGCATTGGATGCTAAAAATAAAAACCAAATGCTTGCCGCAACCAAACTCGCACAGGATAACGGCTTTTACTTTACCTCAATTCTCACCCTGTCGAAGGCAAAAGCTTGGAATCAAGTTGAGCTGCGCTTCCCAATGGCCTATGAACCGTTAGTTCGCTATGAAGCAAACCAACAAGGCGTCTCCCCTGCGCTAATTTACGGTGTCATCAGACGTGAAAGCGCTTTTGATCCTGATATAGTCTCCAGCGCTAAGGCTCAAGGGTTGATGCAACTCATCCCTCCTACCGCAAAGCAAGTGGCGAGAGGCCTTAAGCTAAAACCACTTAGCCGCAAGCAAGTGTTTGTCCCTGAGACTAATATAAAACTGGGTACCGCTTATCTTAAAACCTTGTTAGAACGCTTCAATCAGAACTACGCTTTAGCAACAGCCTCCTACAACGCAGGCCCACATCGTATGCCTAAATGGGCACCAGATTATCCGCTAGAAGCCGCCCGTTGGGTTGAGAGCATTCCATTCAATGAAACGAGAAATTATGTTCAAGCAGTATTGGGTTATATGACGATTTACGAATACAAACTCAATGGTGGCAAAGAATCTCAAGTGACCCGTATCAGTCGCCGGCTGAGCCCAATCAAACCAAGCTATGATCGCTAAGGGATACCCCATACAACTTCGCACTAAACAGCGTTTTTATCGTTCACCTAAGCGACAGCAAGGTGCTG
Source organism: uncultured Thiotrichaceae bacterium (assembly GCA_938038645.1). Taxonomy (GTDB): domain Bacteria; phylum Pseudomonadota; class Gammaproteobacteria; order Thiotrichales; family Thiotrichaceae; genus Leucothrix. Next base: position 5,632 of record CALHTA010000108.1, on the reverse strand, counting down.
CGTTACTTATTGCGCTGGTTATTATGACAATTGCAGTAGGTATTTCGGCAAACATGATGTTTCGCCAACAGTTACACACCAAACTAGCGAGCAATATCAGCAACCTTGAGCAGGCTTACCCCTATGCAACTGCACTTGAAGACTTCTCAAGAACCGTGCTTGCAAAAGACTTTGAAGACGAACCGGGCACTGATAATTTAACTGAAGCTTGGGCTACTGAGTTGCCACCTATTCCAATACCCGGTGGAACCATGACGGGTCGTCTTTATGACCTGCAAGCCAAGTTAAACATGAACAACCTCTACCCTCCTGAGAAGCCTATTGAAGAAGAAACTGAGGAGCAGGCAACGGCGGCTGAAGGTGAAGGTCAGGGTGAAGCAGAACCGCTTACAGCGGAAGAAATTAGACTGCGTAAAGATCAGAATCGATATATATACGCTCAGCAAAGAACTATACGGCTGATTGAAACCATTGATCCTGATGAAGAATTAGGCCCTGCCGCAAATTTTGCCGATACGGTGCAAGACTGGATAGATGAAGACACTAATACCAGCCCAGGTGGCGCTGAGTCTGACTACTATCAATCGCAAGACCCTGGATATAACACCGCCAATAGTTTCCTTGTCAGCGACACTGAATTACGCCTACTAAAAGACGTCGATACTGAAACCTTCAAGCTGCTTAGAAAGTATTTTACCGCTTTGCCGGAATACACTGAGATTAATGTCAATACCGCCCCTATTGAGGTGATACAGTCATTAGGATTTACACCAGAACAAGCCGAAAATATCGTTTCCGTCAGGGATGAAGAGCCGTTTGAAAGCATGGAAAGCTTTCTATCACTGGCAGTAGTCAGCGAAGCAACACAAGCCCCAGAAGGTGAACAGCCAGCAGTGTACGAAGAGTATATTTCGGTTACTTCAAAATACTTCCTACTTCAAGGCGAGATAAACATAGGCACCGCCCGCCTGTATTTGAATAGTATTTTGCATCGAAACGATGGTAAAGTTGCGGTAGTTTCTAGGGATTTCAGCAATCAACAAGTCGAACAAATCAAAGAGCCAGAAGAATAATGCAACTGCTCATCATTAAACTCACATCACCGGACGCCACTCCTTTATTTGCAGGGCTTACCAGCAAAAAAGCAGAGTCCAGTTTTGTCCCTTGCGAATGGGAAGATATACGAAAATACCAGCGTGGTAGTAAAGTCGTTCTGTTAATTCCTGACAGCGAAGTTTCACTCGCTGAAACGAAAATCCCGAGCAAAAACAAAAAACAAATGCTCCAAGCGATTCCTTTTGCTCTTGAAGATACACTGGCGGAAGACATTGATGATTTACATTTCAGCGCCTACAGAGAAAATGATGATGCCAATGTCAAAGTCGCCGTCATCAATCGTGACCGTCTAAGCTTTTGGATTGACCTGTTAAAAGAAAAAGACATCACTGTTCATTACATACTCCCCTCTCTGTTTGGCTTGACCATTGCTGAGACCGGCTGGTCAGTTGATATCGGCGAAGAAGAAGCCCAAGTAAGACAAGGTCCGCATAATGGATTTGCCAGCAGCCTCGATGTTTTAGACTTTTTATTGCCCCAGGCGATTGAAGAGCACGAGCCAGAAGCACTTTATGTTAGTGGTGACAGCCTGCGAGTCACACGTATTTTGCAGAATCAGGACATCGACATTCGTGCGGGTACCTCGTCTTTCCTAGTAAATAGCGAAAGCTTGGAACCGGCCTTAGAACTTAACCTGTTGAACAACTTTAGCCGTGGCGAAAGCGCACTTAAAAACATCAACTGGTCTCCCTGGAAGCCAGTCGCTGTCATTGGCAGTTTACTGCTGGCGACTTGGGTAGGCATGTTTATGTGGCAGAACAATCAAGCACGTGCACAGCTAGAAAAAATTGAATCTCAAATTACTTCAGTTTACCGGTCAGCAATTCCAGGGGGAAAACAGACGGATGCTGACGCTCAGCTCTCGTCAATGACGAGCACATTATCGCAGTTGCAAGGTAATCTAAATGCGGCAAGCGTTTCCCCATTACCCACAATTGCCAGACTTGCGCCACTGCTTAAACAATTCAACAAAATGTCTATTAAGGAGCTAGGTTTCAAAAGAAACAAGCTACAGGTCAAGGTAGAAACACCAAACTTGAGCATGCTAGATCAATTTAAACAGGCAGCAGCCACTAGCCAGCTTGAGGTGACGATTGGCTCATCTAAAACCACAGCGGATAATGTTGAGTCCACCTTAGTAGTTCAGGAGGCGATATGAAACAGTGGTTTATGATGCTGAGTTCGCGCGAGAAAACAATTGTTAGTATCGCTGCCGTCCTTATTCCTCTACTGCTCATCTGGCTTCTGATACTGCAACCCATGCTAAATGAAAGAGCCGCGTTGAGTGACCAGATAAAAGACCGTACCGAAATTTTGGCAAAAGTACGCTTACAGAATAATCAGATAAAGATGCTACAAACTTCGGGTAAGCGAAATACCCAAGTTAGCCGTGGTAACCACCAACAAAAAGTGGAGAGCGCCCTCAGAACCTGGCGTTTACGACCCAACCTTGGCGTAATGAGTGCCCCAAATACTCGTACAGTCAAACTGAATCTACGTGATGCAGAAGCCGACAACATCATGCGTTTCTTGTTTGACGTTGAAACTAAGTATGGCTTTGCAGTTAAAGAAGCGTCTTTAAAGCCGACAAAAGACATTGGTAAAGCCAATGCTTCACTAACATTGGAGGCGCAATGAGAACCTTTAAGCTTATTCTCCTAGGCTTAGTTACCTTTGCTATTACGGCTTTATGGCTAACACCGGCAGCCTTTGTCGCACCTTATATTGAGCGTGCCGCTCCTAATGTAAAAATCACCAATGCGTCCGGTACGATTTGGAATGGCGAAGCAACATCTGTTCAAGCCAATAACTTTGATCTTGGTGCTGTGGACTGGAAACTGCGCCCGCTGAAAAGTTTATTGTCCCTATCGTTAGTCACTGATTTAACCGTAGAAGGTAACGAGCTAAATGCCAGCGGCAACGTCGCTTATGGGCTTGATCAAAGTATTAAATTGAACACCGTTAAATTTGATGCGGACGCGGGAATGATCAAACGCTTTCAACCGCAAGTAGGCCTAACAGGCACCTTTGAAGGACTAATTGATAACGCCGAAATACAAAAAGGAGGCTTTCCCGTTGTCAATGGCGTAATTAATTTAGTACAGGGTGGTGTAATATTTCCAAGAGTTGAGCCGGGCAACTATCGTGCCGATGTCAAGTCAGAAGATAACGCTTTAGTCGCGGAAATTAGCTCAGTCGATTCTCCACTCAGCCTAGAAGGCAAAGCAAGTATCAATAATGCTTGGCAATATCAATCTGACATCATTGCTAAAGCCAGCCCAGGCTTAAACCCTATGATAATGAATCTGTTAAGGCCTGTGGCTGGTAATAATCCTGGTCCTGATGGCAGCCTTCGAATTAACCGTAAGGGGCAAATTGCTCCTTTACAGCTTTACTAACAAAGCACTACTTATCTACGGTTCATATATCCCTGAACCATATTGATCATTCGAACATTGCTCATGTTGACTGCAATGTCGAATGAATCAAGACCATCACCCGTTTTAAAATGAGGTGGTGCACCTTTAGCCATCAAGTAATTCGCTACTTGAGGTCGATTAAACCTCACTGCATGATGCAGTGGAATCCAGTTATTACGGGTGCGAGCATTAATATTAGCGCCGTTGTTCAGCAAAAAAATCACTACCGATAAATGTCCACGAGAAGCAGCCATGTGAAGCGCCGTTTCACTGTCGGAGTTTCTGTGATTTACATTCACACGCTCTCTAACGAGGCGTTGAACTGTTCTAATATCTCCACTTAAACTTGCTGAAAAGAGTTCTTCTGGCGAAGGTTTAGCTGGTGGCTGCGCCGAATTAGAACTTAGGCTCGCCAATTGAATTCTTCCTGAATTATCGGCGGCAAAGGCGGAAGTTAAAAATAAAAAAGCTGCTGACACAACAGCCAACAACACTGAGGTTTTCACGGGGGTATAATTGTGTTTCATCGTATCATCTCCTGAACCGATGCATGAGAACGACAACAATGGACATTATCGTTCAATGGTAAACTTGCCATTGGGCAGTTACCTTATAGTAGTATTTAAAAACTTGAGTTTCCGAATTCAGATTTATTTTGACTGACACTTATACAAAGCTGCACGGAAAACAAGGCATTCATGTTTGATGGGGGTGGCAATTTGCCTCAAACATTCGCCTATTAAATACAACCGCTTATCAAATGTCTAGCAATTAGGTATAACTAATGTTTATTTAATACACTTAACGGCAGCTGAACGTAATAAACTCTACTACTATAGATTATGCCAACAGTGATAAGTTCTCGTTTTGCTTAAAAGCACCCCAAGCTTGTCAAAATAGATTTTTAAAATTACATAACAAACGCTCAAACCGAGCATTTACTCTTGGCAGCATTACATAATATTTGTAGATTGTTAGCTGAAAGTTCTATTTCTAATCCTCTTTTTCCTGCACTCACGAAAACAGTGTCAAACTCAAACGCTGACTCATCAATGATCGTAGGCAATCGTTTCTTTTGCCCCAGCGGACTGATCCCACCTAAAATATAGCCCGTTGTGTTCTGTGCGATTCGAGCATCTGCCATTGCCGCTTTTTTTGCACCTAGTGAAGAAGCAGCCGCTTTTAAATTTAGCTGACCAGAAACAGGTACGACTGCTACGGCCAAGTTTTTACTTTCTCCATTCAGTGCGATAAGCAAGGTTTTAAACACACGACTAGCCTCAGCGCCCATCGCTTCAGCAGCTTCTTCACCGTAGGCTTGAACAGCAGGATCATGCTCGTACTGATGAATTTTAAATTCAATTTTCTCACGTTCAGCATGCTTAATCGCAGGGGTCATACACTCTCCTAATCACCTAATTCCTGATAAACTGACAACATGATAACGCAACTTGACGGTTTTCTCCTGACCCGACAATGGCGAGATACCGTCAGTGGTATTGAGCTCAGCTTCTGGATTAGCACGGCTGATGGTCCGGTTCGAATAGTTGTGGAGAATGAACAGGCCATTTGCTTCACCAAACACAGTACCGAATTAGCTTTATCGAGAAATGTGACGCGTAAACCGTTGCCTCTTAAAAATCTTGATGGTGAAGCGGTAGACGCACTCTACTTCAAGCAACAACGTGACCTTACCTCCCTGCGTGAGCAACTAGCCTACGACAAATCACAGCTTTATGAATCAGAAGTTAAACCAACAGAACGTTATCTCATGGAGCGCTTCATTACTGCATCAATGACAGTAAGAGGTGAGCTTATTGAATATGATAATTATAAAGAGATTCGTAAACCGCAACTAAAGCAAGCCGAGTATCAACCCAAACTCAAATGGATTTCGATTGATATTGAAACCCATGACCTTCGAGGAAAATTGTACTCAATTGCCGTCAGCACAGTTGATTCCCATCAGGTTTTTATTGTTCAAGACCCATCACATTCCCCTATTCAACCACCCATTCCAACATTGAATCTTAATTGGTGCGCTGATGAAACTGAAACACTCGTCTCATGCTTCAAGTGGATCAAGCAATATGACC